>CAYSXM010000317.1:0-5719 GCA_964434905.1 uncultured Pirellulales bacterium
TGGGGCCGCTGGTGTCCTTGAACGGATCGCCCACCGTATCGCCGACAACCGCCGCCTTGTGGGCCTCGGTTCCCTTGCCACCATGTGCACCGGCCTCGATGAACTTCTTGGCGTTGTCCCAAGCGCCACCGGCGTTGGCCATGAATACCGCCACGCAGAAGCCCGAGGTCAGGCCGCCGACCAGGAGTCCCATCACGCCTCCCACGCCGAGCGCCACGCCCGTGACCACCGGAATCAGCAAGGCCAACATCGAGGGAGCCATCATCTGCCGTTGGGCCGCCTTGGTACTAATGGCCACCGGCGCGGCATAGTCAGGCTTTTCGGTGTTGTTCATAATGCCCGGCTTCTCGCGAAACTGTCGCCGGACTTCCTCGACCATGCCCTTGGCGGCGCGCCCCACGGCCTTCATGGTCATCGCGCAAAAAACGAACGTGGTCATGGCACCGATGAAGATCCCCACGAGCACCTTGGGGTTCATCACCGAAAGGTCATAGTAGGTGCCGAACTGAGGCAACGTGGCGGACTTCAGCTCGAAGGTCGTCAGCGACTCGGCTTCGTTGGCCGGCAAACCCGCTTCAACCAAGCGCAGGCCCCGCTTGACGCGCTGCAAGCTGTAGCCGTCGACCTGGGTGGCGGGCTGTGTCACCGGAATCTGCGCCCAAGTCGGAACCGCGGCGTCGGCGGGCGGAATCAGGTACTTGGACCGTCGCCCCTGGGCGCCGATCTCGACCACAAACTGATCCGACACCTTGTGTAGCGAGCCTACCGGGGCGTCGGCCGCCACGGCCGCGGCATTGCCCCAGCGATCGAAGCCGACGCGAATCTCTTCGACATAGGCCGCCAGCAGCGCCAACGCCGTGAGCGCGGCCGAACCGATGGCAAACCCCTTGCCCGTTGCAGCGGTGGTGTTTCCCAAGCTGTCGAGTGCGTCGGTGCGCTCCCGCACCACGGGGTCGAGACCAGCCATCTGGGCATTGCCACCCGCATTGTCGGCAATCGGTCCATAGGCATCGGTGGCCAGCGTAATTCCCAGGGTGCTGAGCATGCCCACCGCGGCAATCCCCACTCCATACAAACCCAGCGCGAACTGGTTACCGTCGGTGAAATTGAAACCGTTAGCAAAACCAAAGGAAAAAATCGTGGCAAACCCCACCACGATTACCGGCACCCAAGTGCTCATCATCCCTTCGGCTACGCCGGCAATGATCACGGTGGCCGGCCCGGTCACGGCCTGGTCGGCCAGAGCGCGGGTGGGGGCGTACTCATCGCTGGTCGAGTATTCGGTCCATTTGCCGATGATCCAACCGGCTGCGAGCCCCACCATCACGCTCAGCGAGGCCGAGGCATAGCCTGGCAAGATCACCCACGCTAGGGCCAAACTGGCCACCGCCACCAACAAGGTCGACATGTTGATGCCGCGGGCCAGCGCCTTGAGCAGCGTGCGTTGGCTGGCATCTTCACCAGTTTGGACCATGAAGATGCCCACGATCGATAGAAAAATGCCGACCGCCGCGATCGACAGCGGCAACAGCAGCGACCGCAATTGGAACTCGAGAGCGCGCGACGGGTCGTCCAGCACGCTGCCGCCGGCAAACGCCGCAACCCCCAGGGCCGCGGTAGCCAGAATCGATCCGCAATACGATTCGTACAGATCGGCACCCATGCCGGCGACATCGCCGACGTTGTCGCCGACATTGTCGGCGATGGTGGCCGGGTTCCGCGCGTCGTCTTCTGGAATGCTGTGTTCGACCTTGCCCACCAGGTCGGCTCCCACGTCGGCGGCCTTGGTGAAGATACCGCCCCCCACGCGCGCGAACAGCGCCTGCGTGCTAGCGCCCATGCCAAAGCACAACATGGTCACCGTAATTTCTTCCAGCGACAGTGCCTCGTAGCCCAGACTCGGCACGATCCAATACAGCACCGCGAACCAGGCGCAGATGTCCAACAAACCCAGGCCGACCACGACCAGACCCATCACCGCGCCCGAACGAAAGGCGACCTGCAGCCCTTGATTCAGCGATTTCTGCGCGCCCGCGGCGGTGCGGTTCGAGGCATACGTGGCGGTCTTCATGCCGAACCAGCCCGACAGGCCCGAAAAGAAGCCTCCGGTCAGGAACGCGAACGGCACCCAGCGGCTCTGCACTTCAAGGTAATAGGCCAGGAACGCCAAGACTCCGGCAATCACTACAAAGGCCATGGTGACCACGCGATATTGCTGGCTGAGATAGGCATTCGCCCCTTCGCGGACATAGCCCGCGATCTCGATCATTTTCAGCGTGCCTTCGTCCGAAGCCATCATCTCCTTGTAGAAACGATAGGCGTAGGCAAGTGCGGCCAGCGAGCCCGCCAAGGCGACCAGCCAAACCAACACCAAGATCACCCGCGGACCGGTGCCGAGCGTGGTCCCAGATTCGCTGGTTGCCGTTTCGCTCGCCGCGGCAGGCGCAGCGGCAGCCGCTTGTTGAGCGCCGACCGAATCGGGGCCGACGAAACAATTTGCCAAAAGCAAGGCGGCCACGAGCATTGTTCGCGAGCCAACCTTTGTCATCACGGCCCGTATCATGCGTTATCCCTTGTGTTGAATCGAATTACAAAAAATGAGTTGTACCAAGCACCGCACGGCAATTTCTTGCGGGCGATGGTGTGGATTGTGAAACTTGTCACGAATGGCGGGCGGCGCTCTCCTTGGAGCATCTGCTAGCAGTTTTTGATCGCCGGCAATCGGCGAACATCGTGGGCGCTGTCCACGATCGCGATTCTCTGATGGCCCTACTGTGATCGCCCTGCTGCTGGCTGCGGCACGGCTTCCCACGGCCAGACCCTTTTCCGGGGCGCTCTCGTCGTTCGAGGGCACGCTCATCAGGCACCCAATGGACCTACGCAGCCTCCGGTGCTCGTGTTAGCGCAATGGCCTCCAGCGTCACGCGCCCTCCTTCCGACAATAGCAACTTGCCCTCAACGCGTACTCGCTGCCCCAACCAAGCCCGCGCCTGGGCAGCGGCCTTCCCCGCCACATGAATCGTGGTCTTGCCAGACACCAACACCGGACCAGCCTCTGAATCGCGCAATGTGCCTGTGGCTACCGCAGGTGGAGGTGGGTCACTGGGGGCCTCGATTGTCTTGCCCTCTAAGTACATGGCGTCGTTCTTGATGAAGAGCTTGCCGACCACATAGGTCTTGTCGCCCGAGTGGCGATTGTCGAACAGCTTGTCGCAAGCGGGCCCTTCAACCACAAACTTCATGTCGTCCGCGAGAATACCCAAGCAGCACTCTTTGCCCACGCCAAACTCGCAAAGCGAACAGGCTTGGGTACCCACAATAGCGATCTCGGCATCGCCTGATTCCGTTTCCGCAGCCTGTTCCGCGGCGAGCTGCGCCGTGGCCACCGCAAACAGGGCAGCGGCCAGGACCAGGATTCCACGCAGCGATTTACGTGCGACCTGCATTCTTCGAGCCGGCGGTAATTTTTGAGAACGCATTGTGCGAGCCTCAGCGACTTGAGAAATAGCGACTTCGAGGGATAGTGGAAACCGAGCCAAGCAAGCCCGGCAGCGGAATCAATCTGTCTTGGGTGCCCCGAATTTGGGGGCTCACGGCCGTCGCAACCTACTCGAAGGCCAGCACTGCGGCCCCACGCTGTGCAGTGAAAGGGGGCCCTGACACCGCGCTAAGGGGGCCATTGTCACGATCCAGGGCCCTCCTTGCAACCACTACTCGGGGCGGCTTGGCCGCTGGCCGAGAGTTGGTGCCGGACGCCGCTAGACTGTTCGTCAAAGCCGGGCCTCGGTGCCCGCGAATTAGCGGCGCTGCTCCGACGAAGCGCTGTCCTGCCGCTCCGTACTCCACCAGGCATACCCCCCGGGCGAGGCCAGCCGCACGGTCGCCCGCCGCATTGCTCTGCTTGTCGCCAGCGATACACTAAGCTGCCTGAGCCATCTGGCTGCTGGTGGCCGCCGGGCTTGACCAATTCCAATTTCCAAACAGGCACAATCGAGTCTGCGGGCCAAGGCGTGCCCGGGCCAGTTTTGCCGATTTAAGGAGCGTTTCCATGCGTCGTTCAATGGCAGTGGTCGCAGTGGCCCTCGCGCTGGTTATCGCGGCGCAGGGATGGCGTTTGACCGCCGAAGAGAACAAAGGAGATGCCACAGTGGCTGCCGCGCTGAATTTCACGATGAAGTCGATCAAGGGCGAGGAAGTGCCGCTGGGGAACTACCAGGGTAAGGTAGTCCTGATCGTCAACGTGGCTAGCAAGTGTGGCCTGACACCCCAATACAAAGCGCTGGAGGCCTTGCACGAAAAATACGCCGACCGGGGGTTGGCCATTCTCGGTTTCCCGGCCAACGAATTCGGCCGCCAAGAACCGGGCACCGACGGCGAAATCGCCGAATTCTGCAGCACGAAATTCGGTGTCAAGTTCGACATGTTCTCGAAAATTGTGGTCAAGGGCGACGGGCAGTGCGATCTGTATAAGTTTCTCACCTCGGCCGACACCAACCCCGATTTCGCGGGCCCCATCACGTGGAACTTTGAAAAGTTTCTTCTCAATCGCCAAGGGCAGGTCGTCAAGCGGTTCTCGCCCAAGGTGACACCCGACAGCGATGAAGTGGTGGCTGCCATCGAAGCAGCGCTCCAATAGTAGACGGCGACTGCTTACACGAATGCTCCCCCGCGCCACGCTCGCGCTAAGCCCCGACGCCATCGGGCTGGTTCGCGCCTGGCCAATCGCGCGCAGACCAGCACGGGCTCGCGGCTCCGCGCCCGGGGGTGCGGGAACCATCGGATCGATGCGTCGGTAGCGCGATAGTGAGGTTGCGCGCGTGGCAGCGCGCGGAGGCGGCAATGAACACCCGGCTGGCTCGCTTGGAAGCGATGTTGGAAGACGACCCGCGAGACCAGTTCTTGCGTTATGCGTTAGCGCTGGAATTCGACAAGTTGAATCGAAGCGAGGAAAGCCTGGCGGCCCTCGCGGAGCTAACTCAAGATGCCACGCCCTATGTACCGGCCTATTTCATGGCGGGCCAGCAATTGGCTCGGCGGGGCCAAATCGATTCCGCTCGGGCCATGTTGCGCGCAGGCATCGAGGCCGCGCGCCAGGTAGGCAACACCCATGCCGCGGGCGAGATGAGCGAGCTGCTCAGCAGCCTGGGCAGGCTGGGTGACCAGTCGGGCGAGGGTTAGCAGCCCGCTGAAGATTTCGACGAGCCGCGAACGCCAGGTGGCTCGCGTTCGCCCCCCCATGCCACGCCTGCTGGAAGTCAAAAGAACCCCGTCGGCGGGGGTCGGGGCTTGCCTGTTTCGGAGGCGTCGTACGGATAATTCAGCCCGTTGGATGTGCTCTGGACCGGGTTTTTCGCCGATTGTGCCCCTGGCGGGTAGAACTTTCCCTGGCAAGTAATGGACTCGCCCGGTGGCCTGATTACAATCGAAACTTAGAAGAGGTCAGCGCCCCTGCCCATACGAGCCCTGGGCCCGGCGGTAGGAGAGCTGAGCCAAGGGAATTGGTGAGATCCCCGCTCGGGTCGTGGCCGGGTGGGGTGTGGAGCCTGTGAACAAGGGCCGCACCCTGGGGGAACTTGAAACTTGGAAACCGTGAAACGGTCGATCGGCCTGTTTACAGGGCAGCGCGGTTGACCGGCCTAGCGCACACATCGGAACACAGCACCTGCCGGGGAAGAGCACCTTGAGTACGCACGTTCGACCATCATTGCCAAGCCCTACG
>CAYSXM010000318.1:0-5698 GCA_964434905.1 uncultured Pirellulales bacterium
GACGACTTTTCCCGTTTCCGACCGGCGCTGGAACACCTGCTGCGCCTCAAGCGCCAGCAAGCGGCGGCACTAGGTGGCGGCGATGTACCGTACGACGCCTTGCTCGACGACTACGAACCCGATGCCCGCACCGTACACATCGCCAGTGTGTTGTCCGGACTGCGCGAGGCCCTGGTGCCGCTGGTGGCGGAAATCCGCGACAGCGGCCGTGTCGCCGATCGCGCACTCTTGGCCCGACATTATCCGGCGGCAACCCAGGCCACCTTTGCCCGCGGGATGGCCGAGCGCCTGGGCTTCGATTTCACGCGGGGTCAGCTCGACGTGACGGCGCATCCGTTTTGCACCACGCTCGGCCCACACGACATTCGCATCCTGACGCGCTACGACGAGCACGATTTTTCCAACGCCTTCTTCGGTGTGATGCACGAGACGGGGCACGGTCTGTACGAACAGGGGCTGCCGGTGGGCGAATTCGGTTTGCCCCCCGGCGAGGCCGTTTCACTGGGCGTGCATGAGTCGCAATCGCGGCTGTGGGAGAACTTTGTCTGTCGCGGCCATGGTTTCTGGCGCTGGGCGTTTCCTCAGGCCCAAGCGGCGTTTCCCACGGCGCTCGGCGATGTCGCCTGCGACGCATTCTACTCGGCCGTGAACGATGTGCGGCCTTCGCTCATTCGCACCGAGTCCGACGAGGCCACCTACAACCTGCACATCCTGGTCCGCTTCGAGCTCGAACTCGCGTTGCTGTCCGGCGACCTGCCCGTCGACGACTTGCCCGCGGCCTGGAACGAAAAATATGCCGCCTATGTGGGCATCTCCCCGCCCCGCGCCGCCGACGGCGTGCTGCAAGACGTGCACTGGAGCGCGGGCCTGTTCGGCTATTTTCCCACCTACACGCTGGGCAACTTATACGCGGCGCAACTGTTCGAGGCAGCCACCGCCAGCTTGGGCGACTTGGAAGCGATGTTCGCCCGCGGTGAGTTCCGACCGCTGTTAGATTGGCTCCGGCGCGAGGTCCACGCGCACGGTCAGTGCTACCAGGCCGGCCAACTGCTCGAGCGCGTGACCGGCCAGCCGCTGGGCCACGAAGCGCTGTTGCGCCATCTGCGCGCCAAGTTTGGTCCGCTGTACGGATTGCGCTAGGGCCCTCGAACCCAGCCGCGCAGGGCGCCACTGGCTTTGCCCAGTTCTGTGGGGCGTATGGGTGAATACGTGAGTCCGAGGCGGTTGCGGTGTGACGCCCGAGACGCGACACGTTCGCTTCCGCGGCAGAGGGCTCATGAATCATGCGGGTCAATAGCCCACCGCAGCGCCATCCAGCCGTGGTTCGCTGCCGCCCCACAGCGAGCCATGTTCCCAATCGAGCCAGATGCCTTGGTAGCCGCCAAAATCTCCACGCCCGCGTCGCACCTGGTGGCCCCGGCGGCGCAATTCCTCCAGCACTTCGTCGCGGATGCCCGATTCCACCACCACGGTCCCACCGTCGGGCGCGGCCGTTTCGCCGGTGGGCTCGGCGCTGCCCAGGTGGCGCACCCGGGCCTGGTCGCCTGCTGCCTGAGGATCGAGCCCGAAATCGATCATGTTCACCAGGACCTGCACATGCCCTTGGGGTTGCATGTCGCCCCCCATCACGCCGAAGGTGAACCAGGGGCGCCCCTCTTTGGTAACCATCGCGGGAATGATCGTGTGGAAGGGGCGCTTGTGTGGTTCCAGCCGGTTGACGTGGTTCGGATCGAGCGCGAACAACGCCCCGCGGTTTTGCAGCACGAAGCCCACGTCGCCAGGAGTGACCTTCGAACCGAAACCGTGAAAATTGCTTTGGATCAGCGAACAGCAGTTGCGATCCGCATCGACCACTGTCAGGTAAATCGTGTCGCCCTGCTCGGTTAGCGGGTTGCCGTGCGGCACGTCGCGCTGCGCCTGGTGCAGATCAATGCGTTGTCGCTGGCGCACGGCATAGGCCTTGGAGATCAATTCGGCCACCGGCAGCGTTTGGCCCGAGGGGTCGCCCAGGTACCGGGCCCGATCGGCATAGGCCAGTTTCTTGGCTTCAACCAACAAGTGCACCAGGTCCGCGCTGCCCAGCCCCATGCTTTTCAAATCGTAGCCTTCCAACACGTTGAGCATTTCGAGGACCGAAATACCTTGCCCGTTCGGCGGCATTTCCCACACGTCGTAGCCACGATAGTTGGTCGAAACCGGCTCGACCCAGTCGGCCTGGTGATCGGCGAAATCACGTGTGGAAAACACCCCCTCGTGCTGCTGGCTGAACGCGACGATCCGCTGAGCGATGCTGCCGCGATAAAACGCCGCCGCCCCGCCCGAGGCAATCTCGCGATACGTGGCGGCCAACCGCGGGTTGCGAAACAGCTCGCCAGCGCGGGGCGCTCGACCCCCGGGCAAGTAGGTCGCGACGGAATCATCCCACTTCTGCAACCCCGGGACCGCCAGTTGCCAATAAGCGGCAATCAACGGGCTGACCGGAAAGCCCTCTTCCGCCATGATCGCGGCAGGCGCCAACAGTTCCGCCCAGGGCCGCGTGCCAAACCGCTGGTGCAGTGCCTCCCAGCCCGAAACGCAACCCGGCACCGATACCGACAACATTCCCTCGTTGGGCACGGCCTGCTGCCCGCGTTCAGTGAACACTTCCCGCGTCAGTGAATACGGACTTCGGCCGCTGGCATTCAGGCCATAGAGCTTCTTCGTCTTGGCATCCCAATAGATTGCGAATAAATCGCCACCGATGCCGCAGCTCATCGGCTCGGTCAATCCGATCACCGCGTTGGCGGCAATGGCCGCATCGGCCGCGTTGCCTCCGGCAATCAGCACTTGCAACCCCGCTTGCGCCGCCAGTGGCTGGCTGGTGGCCACGATGCCATGCCGCGCCACGACCGGCGAGCGGCTGCCGCCGGGATCGCCAGCCGGACGATCGTAGCCGGCCGCGAGTAACCTTGCCTCAGGCATCATCCACCACCCGCATAGCATTCCCCCGACCCAACACCTCGCCCAGGTTGAATAACGGCCGCGCATGGTAGGTTCCTGTCGGGTGCCGCGTTAGGCAAGCACGCGAGGTTGCGCCGCGACACCCTCACCACGTACCGCCCGGGAATGCTACTGTACGAGGTCCACGCGGTGCCTGCCAGTGTGGGCAGGGGTTGCTTGGTTTCAACGAGCGTGAGAGTCTAACGGGGCCTGCATCGCGGTTTCGTGATCGGGCACCCAGTGCGTTTTTCCAGCGGTATGCCAGCATGAGTGACGATTCCAAAGACCCATCTCGACCGGCGGCAGCGCCCCCTGAACCCGACCGTTTGGCGCTCGCGCAACGTTTGGCATTCCTGGGGTGGACCGACGCGGACGCCGAGCGCCTTCGTCAACTGGCGCCCCGGTTGGCGCCCGCCATGAACGAATTTGTAGAAGCCTTTTACAACCACCTGTTTGCGTTTCCGCAAACCGCGGCGCTACTTCAAGACCCGCGCCGCGTGGCCCGGCTGCGAGAAAAACAACGACAACATTTTGAATCGTTGCTGGAAGCCAACATCGACGAAGCCTTTGTCGAGCGCCGGCGCCAGGTGGGCCAGGCCCACTCCGACGAAGGGCTCGATCCGGAATGGTTTCTGGGGTCCTATTTCCAGTATATCGAGCACTGCGTGCGCGCCGTCGGAGACAGCCCGGGCGCCGACCCGCTGGCCGACCAACAGCGCATCGTGTCTTTGTTTCGTGGCGTGTTTCTCGACATCGGGCTAACGCTGGATGCCTACTTCCTCCAGTCGACCCACCGCATGCAAGAAGCACTGCAGATGCTCTGGAAGGCCAATCATGAATTGCGGCGATTCGCACAGCTCACCTCGCACGACCTAAAAACGCCACTGGCGACCGTGGCCAATCTGTGCGACGAAGTGCTCGACGAGTTCGGGCCGACGTTGCCATCTGCCGCACGCCAACTGGTGACCCAAGCCCGAGACAATACCTTTCGCATGAGCACGCTGATCGACGAACTGTTGGAGTCGACCGGCCAGGTGGCCTCGGCCGAAGGGCTGGATCCCATCTCGAGCCGCGAGGCGCTGGTCGAGGCTGCCGACCGAGTGCGCCCCTTGCTGGAACAGAAGGGCATCGAGCTCATCCTGCCGCACGAACTGCCCAGCGTGTTTGGCAACCATGTGCGATTGCGCGAGGCATTTTATAACCTGCTGGCCAACGCCGTGAAATACATTGAAACCCGGCCCGGCCGGATCGAAGTCCGCACCCAAGCGAGCGATGCCGAGTGCGAGTTCGTCGTCGCCGACAACGGCCCCGGCATTCCGCTCGACGAACAACACCGGGTGTTCGCTCCTTTCCACCGCTTGCCAATGCATCGCGACCGGCCCGGAACCGGCCTAGGGCTCTATTTCACCAAGAGCCTGATCGAAGACATGGGAGGCCGTGTGTGGGTTGTCTCCGAGCCCGGGCACGGCGCTGCTTTTCACCTGACCGTGCCCCGCCGAGCACGCCCCATTCGGCCCGGTCGACCATAATGCCGCGCCTGATCCATGCCGTGCCACGTACCATGTGCTGACGAAATAGCACGGTACTAGGCCCGGCACCACCAGCGTCGCAGCCGAGTCCACAGTTCGGCGTGCGCGCCCGCATAGAAGTGGTCGGCACCCGACACCACCTCGACCTGCAACCGCGCGCGGTCGGGTACCAATCGCTCCAAATCGTCGGCCAGACCACGAAACGCCAGGTTGGCACGCATTTCCACTTCGCCCAGCACGACCAACGCGGGGCAAGGCACGCGGCCGATGAACCGCTCGATGTTGTACCGCTCGTCGCTGCCATACTTGTCGAGAAATCCCGCCGCCGACACCGGGTAGGGGAGCGGAAACCGCACTTCCAACAGCTCCTGACCGCGGCCGTCGTCCAGCAGTGCCTGGGCGCGAGCTTCATCGCCTAGGAACTCTTCCGCGCGCGCTCCCTGTACGAAACGTTGGTGCGAAAGTCGGGGGGGCGAAATCGCCGCGACGGCGCGCACGGCAGCAAACGCCTCGTCCGACGCGTGGGCCACGGCGAACAACGCCTTCACTGCACCCAGGCTATGACCCACCAGCACCACGCGTTCGTAGCCCCGCTGCCGCAGCCAGACCACCCACGCCGCCAGGTCCAGGCTGCCATCGGCCACGCATTCATACGCCGCGCCGAGCCGTCGTGGTCCGAGCGGCCCTCCGGATGTCGACACCAGGTCGTGGCCACGCGTGTTGATGCGCAGCGCCGCCACGCCGATGGCCGACAACTCGTGGGCCAAATGTTCCAGCAATGTGGCGCTGTAGAAATTGCTACCGGTCCCGTGGATCAAGATGGCCGCCTCGCCTCGCCGCGCCACGGCCGCCACGCGGGCGGCAGCGTCGGGCGCGTGGAGCGCGCCATGCAACCGCAAACCGTCCACTGTGTCGGTCGTGACCAATTCCACTAGCAACGCCGTGTCTCCTCCGACGACCTGTTAGCGGCCTGCTGGTGGATCACAGCGGAACGCGTACAAACGGCTTTTGGTGGCCATGATCAGCGCGTGTGCCGTTGCGATCGGACTGCCATAGATGGCGTCTCCCAGATTGTTTTCGGCCAGCACGCGCAATTCGCGCCCCGCCGCCAGCACGGCCAGGTCGCCATCCTCGTCGCCCAAATAGACCTTGTCATCCGCCACCAGCGGCGACCCCCACACCGCCGACAA
>CAYSXM010000319.1:0-5696 GCA_964434905.1 uncultured Pirellulales bacterium
CTGGCGCCTCCGTCGATCTCGGCCAGGCCCTGGGGTGTAACTGCCAGCCAGTGGTCGGCCGGCTCGCCGTCGCCTAGCGCGCAGGGCGCGTCTCCCGGTGGCATCCAGGCCACGGGGTCGCCCGCGGCCGCCGTAACCGTGTCGCACCCGCGCCCCACCGTGTTGATCAATCCGATGGTCGCTCGAATAGCGCGGATTGCGCCGCCGGCTGCCTCGGCGGCCATCGCCCAAGCGACCCCCGCGCCGGTTGCGTCGGCCGTCGCCGAGCCGCCGGGCGTGGCCGTCGCAGCGCTGCCGCACGCCGCTTCGACTTCGGCTTCGCCCCCCGCAACTGCAGCGGTTCCAGCCGCGGAGCCGCAACCAGCACCGGCCTCTGGGCCTGCCACCATGGACCAAATCGCACGTGTCGATGGCCCCTCGGCGTCGCGGAACATTTCACCAGATGAGCTAGTACCCCGGCGCTCAAGCACGCTGTCTCAGCCGCTGAGCATCGCCGCGCGCCGCAACTCGCCTCGCGCGCAACCGGCCGACCTGCCCGCTGAAACCGATCTGCCTTTACCCCTGCAAGTCGCCAGCCGACCAGAGGTCGCACCGCCGGTCGCCGCGGCGCCGTTGCCAGGTCCTGTGGCGTTTGACCGCGGCCACGACACCAGCTCGGTACCTGCCGACGAACACGTGGGGCCGCTGCCGGCTGCCGCGTCACCAGCGCTCGACCAGACCAGCCCGGCCAGAAAAACGGGACCAGCACCGGCGTCCCCAGACACACTGCCCGCTCAGGTCGCGCCCGCAACAGGCAGCGAGCCTACGGAAAGTGCCTCGGGCTGGGATGTCATGCGTTGGCCACGTCTGATGGCGCGCCGCGTGCATGGCTGGATGACCGTTCCGGTGGAAGGTTCGGCGGAAACGATGCGACGCTAGCTTGCGCGCCTGGTGCTGGGTGAACGTTACTCAGCCAGGTAGCGGCCCAGCCTGGCTAGCCCGACCCAGTAGCGGCCTGGCGCGAACCTGGCGCTGCGTGTGCGCCTCTCCCCTACCGACCGCGCTTCGCTGGTCTCAGGTACCCCACCTGGCCCGACAACCCACCTGGTCCCGGGCGCCCCTGGCCCCCAGAACCCCGCGCAACAGACATGGCATCCGACGCGTGGAACCCGTCTCACTACAACCAATTTCAGGCCGCGCGCAGCCAACCGGCATTCGACCTGATTGACTTGATCGAGCCCCAGGCCGCCATGCAAGTGGTTGATCTGGGCTGTGGCGACGGCCGACTCACCGCCACCTTGCACGAGCGCTTGCCCAATGCCCGCACCCTGGGGATCGATTCCTCGCCCCGCATGCTCGCCCAGGCACCCGCCGACCCGGCTGGTCGATTGATGTTCCAACAGGGGCGCATCGAGGACTTCGCAGCCACGGCCAGTTACGACCTGGTGTTTTCCAACGCGGCACTGCATTGGGCGCCCGACCACGAGCAACTGCTCGCGCGGTTGGTCGCCGCGCTGCGCCCCGGCGGCCAGTTGGCCGTGCAATTGCCCGCCATGTTCGAGCATCCCAGCCACCTGCTGGCCGCCGAACTGGCCCAGACGCCCCGCTTTGCCGACGCGCTGTCGGGCTACGTTTATCGCAGTCCGGTGTTGCCGCTCGAGCGCTATGCCGAACTGCTGTTCTACGCGGGCGCCGAGCGGCAGAGCGTGCGGGCCCAGGTCTATGGCCAGGTGCTGGCCACGCGCGACGAGGTGGCCGAGTGGCTCTCCGGCACGCTGCTGACCGTCTATGCCGAGCGGCTTCCGCCCGAGCAATATGCCGATTTTCTGGCGGAATTCCGGGCTGGTTTGCGCCGGGTGCTGCCCGACCGGCGGCCGTTTTACTACGGCTATCGCCGGTGGTTATTGTGGGCCAAGTTCAGGTGACTGGTGATGTTGGCCGCCTGGATTACAGCCAACGGTCGGTCAGCACGAAGTCCACGGCCTTGATCTGTTTGGTGTTTCGATCGCGATGAATGCTTTCGGCATACACCTGTTGGAACGATTCCACCTGCGCGGTCCACAAGGCGTTGGAGATCTGCGCCAACCGGCCGTCGGCATACAGATCGTCGGCTAGCACGCTGTCGACCAGGTAGGCATTGTTCACTCCGCCCACGCCCCGCACGCTGACGTTGCGGAATCCGTTCACCGTCTGGTCGAAGGCGTTGCCGACCAGCCGCGAGCTTTGCGACCCGGCATACAGGTTCGTCTGCCCGCTGCTGGCTCCGTACATCACCGCCGTGTCGCCACCGTTACCGCCATTGACTCGCACGTTGGCGAAATGGCGCGCCACGTTGCGATAGCCCTGGCCCGACAGCGTGACCACGTCGGGGCGCGTTTCCAGTTGGTCAGCGCCGGCCGAGTCGTACAGGTTCGCCGTGTCGTGCCCCGCGCCGCCGTTGACCTGCACGCTCTTGAAATTCTTGGCATAGTTCAAGTAGCCGGCGCTGGCCAACTGTGCATATTCCGGCGTGGCGGTCAGCACGTCGTCTTGGGGCGAATCGTACAGCGTGGCCGCATCGTTACCGGCCGAGGCAAACGCCCGAACCGCGGCAAAACCCTTGACCACATTCAGATAGCCGCTGCCCACCAGTTGGCTGAAGCCCGGGGTCGACAGCAACTGATCGTCGCCGGCCGAATCGTACAGATAGGCCTGGCCGGTTCCGTTGGCATAGGCGCGCACCTCCCGGAAGTTCTTGGCATAGTTCGCATAGGTCCGGCCGGTCAACTGCGTGGCATCGGCCTGGGCCACCAGTTCATCGTTGCCGCTCGAGCTCTGCAACACGGCCTTGTCTTGGCCGGTCGTGGCAAAGGCCCGCACCGTGCCAAACCCCTTGGCATAGTTGAAATAGCCCGACCCGGTTATCTGTGCATACTCGGGCGTGGCGAGCAACTGATCGTCGCCGGTCGAATCGTACAGGGTGGCGCTGTCGCCGCCCCCCGAGGCATAGGCCCGCACGTCGCGGAAGTTGTTGGCCTGGGCCAGGAACGTGGCGCCCACCAACTGGGCCGACATGGGCCGCAGGGTCAAGGCATCGCTGCCGGGCGAATCGTACAGGAACGCCCGGTCCTGACCGGTGCTAGCGGTCACTCGCACATCGTCAAACTGCTTGACGTAGTTGAAGAAAGTTCCGCCGACCAACTGGGCATATTCGGGTTTGATCGTCAAGAAGTCGTCGCCCGCCGAGTCGTACAGTTCGGCCCGGTCAAAACCTGCCGAGCCATAGGTTCGCACTTCCTTGAAATTCTCGGCGATGTTCGAGAAACCTGTCCCGCTGAGCTGTGTGCTCTGTGGCCGGGCCACAAGGGTGTCGTTGCCGGAAGAGTCGTACAGCGCGGCGCGATCGAAGCCGCCCGAGGAAACCACGCGAACTTCCTTGAAGTTGGCCACGGTTTGCGAAAATCCGGCCCCCGCGAGCGTGGTGCTATACGGTCGCGAAGTGAGCACGTCGGCCCCCGGCGAATCGCTGAGTGTCGCCCGATCGTTGCCGCCACTAGCAACGACGCTCCATTTGGCAAAACCGTCGGCTCGTAGCGAGAAGCCCGCACCGGCCAGCAACACCGAGCCGGGCGAGGCGGTCAACGTATCGTTACCGTTCGAATCGCGCAGCGTGGCTTCGCTGAGCGCGTTGCCAGCCCGGGCCGTGATCTGGCTGACGTTCGCTACGGCGAAGTAGGCCTTGTCGCGCACGAACGTGGCCCCGCCCGGCGCCAACCGGAACGATTCGGCGCCCGTGGCTCCACCCGTAATTTGCACCGTGTCGTTGCCGCCGTGGCCGTCGAACGACAGGTGATCAACACGGCCCGCCAAGGCCAAGGCCTGGCCGTTCAGCGTCACCGCGCCAATACCTCCATCGGCCGCCACGCTAAAGTTCAGGGTGTCGTTCCCCGACGTGCCCGTCACCGTGGCAATGGTCGGCGCGAAGCAGAACCGCTGGCTGAAGATATCGCTTTGCTCGGTTCCCACGATGTTTTCGTTGCCCGTGAACGAGATCACGAAATCACCGTTGGCATCGGCCGCGATCGCCGGAGTCGATTGCTCTCCAATCGTGGTTTGGTTCACCAGCACTTCGCCCCGACGCAGGCCGGTGATCGGATCGACGAACTCCGCGCCATCCGGCGTATAGGCCTTGGCAAAGATGCCGTTGCGGTCGCCGTCCTGGCCGAACGAGGTCCACGTAATCAGCGCATTGCCGGCGTTGTCCATCGCCACGTCGGGCAGTCGCTGCCAATTCAGCGTGTAGTCGTTCACCCGGAACTCATTCCCCACCGCAGCACCGTTCAGGTCGTACCGCCGGGCATACACGCCATAGCCGCTGCCGTCTTGGCCGTCGCTCTGCCAGGCCACGAGGAAATCGCCGTCGGCATCCATGGCAATCGCCGGCCGCCTTTGTGCATTGAACGAATACTGGCTCGCCCGGAACTCCGACCCCTGGGCCACGCCCGATCGGTTGAATCGCTGGCCGAACACGCCCCAGGCGCTGCCGTCTTGGCCATAGCTCGACCACACGATGGCGAAATCGCCCTGGTCGTCGATCGCCACGCGCGACGTTTCCTTCTGGCCGGTGGTGTTGGTGCTGGCGCGGAACTCGCGCCCTACCTTGCCGCCAGACGCCGTGAATCGCTGTCCATAAATTCCGGTCTGGATATTGTCTTGGCCGTAGCTGGTCCAACTCACCACGAAGTCACCCGCCGCATCCATCGCTACGTCGGGCTGCGTCTGCAAATTCGTCGTATACGTGTTCACCAGAAACTGGGAACCCAAGGCCGTGCCCACCCGGTTGTAGCGGCGGGCAAAAATTCCGTCGCGATCCGAGCCGTTGATCGTTTCGCCACCGGCCCAGACCACCACGAAGTTGCCGTTGGCATCCATCGACACCTTCGGCTCGGGCTGCTGGCTGAGCGGCAGCGCGGTCGAGTTGACGGTGAACTCGCCCCCCTGCACCACACCCGCGCCGTTGAACCGCTGGCCGATCACCTGACCGCCATTGACCCACACCACCACGTAGTTGCCCTTGGAGTCGGCCGCCACGTCGGAACGATCTTGGATGCCCAGGATCGTGGAGTTCACGCGCCCCTCGTCGCCCATCGGGCTCAGTCCGCCGGGGCAATCCTCGCCGTCGCCGGCAACGATGAATTGCAGCGAATAGCTACTGCCCGGCACGCCCGCTGAACCGGCGTAGGTACCGTCGAGCGCGTTGCCCAGCAGGTCGCGCACCGCACGATTCAGGCTCAGCGTATAATTTCCCGCGCCAAAGCCTGGCGTACCCGCCGCCGAACCGTTGGCGTCGAGCAGCAGCACGGCTTCCCATTTGTTCGTGGCCGCGTTGAAACCAAAAGTCACCGCCGCCACGCCGCCAGCGCCGCCGGTCGTGCCCCGCGTCAGGGCCCAGTTGGCGGGGTTGGTTACGCTGTTGAGGCCGGTGGTGCCACCGGTGGTCGACATTTCCTCGCCGAACGAAACCACCAAGATGTCGACCGGTCCAATCAGGTCTTCTTCCGAGCCCAATCGCACGTTGCCAAACCGCACGTCGGCCACGATCGGGCCCGCCGTGTCTTCCGTTTGCAACAGCCGCTGAGTGAAAACGCCGACCGCGTCTTCTTGGCCAGGTTGGTCCCCCTCGCCGCTCCAGGCCACGACGAAATCGCCGCGCCCGTCGGCCGCCACCGAGGGCATCT
>CAYSXM010000320.1:0-5672 GCA_964434905.1 uncultured Pirellulales bacterium
CTTCGAGCGGCTGCGCGGCACACAGTCGTTCGGCTTCTTCGGCCGGCAGCACCAGCAACAGCTCGAAGTCCTCGCCGTCACCTAGGGCGTGCTCGATCGCCGTCTGGTCGTCGCCTGGTTGGCGGGCCAATTGTCGCGCGGCATCGCTGACTGGCACCTGGCTAAGATCGAGTTCCGCTCCGCAGCCGCTGGCCGCGCACAATCGCGAGAGATCGATCGCCAGTCCGTCGCTAATATCCATGGCCGCATGCACGTTAAAACCCGATTCGAGCGACAAGGCCTCGGCCACGCGGGGGCAAAAATCGAGATGTTTTCCCAAGCTGCTCCCCCCCAGCGTACCGGTCACCAGCACGGCATCTCCGGGTTGCGCGCCACGGCGTTGCCACGGTCCCCGCTCCGAAGGCTCGCCCAACAGGGTGGCGCTCAGCACGAGCGGTCCGTCCCAACTATTGGTATCGCCCCCTACCACAGCCAATTGAAATTGCTGCGCCAAGGGGGCCAACCCCTCGTAGAGCCGGCGTGCCAGACGCAGGCCACCTTGCCGCGGCAAGGCCAACGCCACCAAGGCTGCCAGCGGACGCGCCGCCATGGCTGCCAGGTCGCTCAGATTCACGGCCAAGGCCTTGCGGCCGATCTGCTCGGGCGAGGCCTCGGCCAGACGAAAATCGACACCCTCCATCAGCATGTCGGTGGTCCACACCAGGTCGAGCTGGCCTGCCCGGCGAAGCCACGCTGCATCGTCGACCAGACCCAAAGGGGCCCAGGCCGGAGGAGGAAACCGCTGGCGCAGCCACTCGACCAGTTCGTGTTCCATAGTGCCGCCCAGCCGAACACGACGCGCAAAAGTGGGAAACGCAATGGGGGAAACGCACTGCCGAGCAGCCGGGCTGGGGCGGTTCGCCCCTTGGCCGCTGCACACCACAAGGTGGATCTTACGCGGTCGCGCCCAGAAAGAAACCGCCCGGGGCTGGCGATTCTCGGCCCTGCGCCGCGAAGTGGGGCGCCGGCTGCTAGCCAGTCCGTTGAATTCTTCAACGGGCGGCTAGCGTAGGGCCGTCGAGCGTAACGGCAGATGCCCAAACAGCGTGCGATCGTCGCGCAGGATATAGAATTTGACGGGCACAAGTTGATCGAGGTCTGGCCGAGCCAGAATATAGGCCACATTTTCCAGCGTGACTGTTTCCCAGTGGTGCATGCCCACGAGCACGTCGCCCCTGCGAATGCCCTGCTCGGCCGCGGGGCTACCCGGACGCACGGCCGAGACCAGCAGTCCGCCGCGGTACTGTGTGCTCAGGTCGTGAAATTTTCGCGGCGTGATAGACGCCAGGCGCAGCCCCAGGACGTCCCAGGCTTGATCGTTGCCAACGGGTTTCGGCGTGTTGGGCGCCGTGGCCAAGGCGAGGGGCGCGGCGGCCGTTTCCTTCCCGCGTCGCCACCGCAATTCAACGGCCGTTCCCTCGCCCAGACCGACCAGGCCGCGTTCGAAGTCCAGTGCCCTTGCGACGGGCTCACCGGCCAGGTGAGTAATCCAATCGCCCGCTTGCAGGCCCGACTTGGCAGCCGGACTGTTTGCGCTGACCGCCGATACGCGCAAGCCACCTTCGCCATGTGCGTCGACCAGCGTCACGCCGTGCCAGCGGTGGTCTACTCGCCGCACGCTCAGCAGGTCGGCCGCGACGCGTTCGACCTTGTCGACGGGAATTGCAAAGCCGATTCCCTGGGCACCAGCCCGCACCGCCACGTTGATACCGATTAGCTCGCCATCGATGTTCAGCAGCGGCCCACCCGAGTTGCCCGGGTTGATGCTGGCATCGGTCTGGATCAGGTCTTCGTATTGCTGGCCTTCGCCAACTTCCACCGTGCGGTGTAGCGAGCTGACAATGCCGCGAGTCACGGTGTGCTGGTAACCAAAGGCGTTGCCCACGGCGATCACGGGTTCGCCCACCAGCAGGTCGCTGGAGGTACCCCAAGGAATGATGGGCAGCAAACGTGGCGGTTCGATCTTAATCACGGCCAGGTCGGTTTGTGCGTCTCGCGAGATCAACTCGGCCACGTGGGTATCCCCTTCGGCCAGGGTCACATGGATGCATTTGACCCCTTCGACCACGTGCTGGTTGGTAAGGATGTACCCCCGCTGGTCGATCACCACGCCGGTGCCCATACCGTTGACATGGCGTTCGTTTTCTAGCGCGGCGTAGGCGGCTTCCTCGCGCGAGAGTTCCTTTTCACCGTGAATGTTCACCACGGCGGCGCGTACCCGCTCGACGGCCTTGACGATCGCGGTGCGGCGCAAGTCCGAGGCGTGCGTCGTCGCGGAATCAACGCCTGGCAAACCAACCGCCAACAGGCCGGAAAGCAATGCCAACCGCGGCGCGGACCAGGGGCAATGATGCATGGCGAGATTCATCGAGGAGGGCACGTCACACGGTGATCCGCACGAGCGCCCTGGCCCGCCCCCCTTACGATGGTCGGCAGGCCGTGGATTGAGCGCGGCGTTCCGCCTGCTAGATCGTCTTGGGTGGAACAACCCCTTCAGCAGCGCCGGTCGCTTCCGTACAGCGCGCCCAATTTGACAACGACCACCCTGCGGATCGGCAAAGCTGCACCGACCTAGAGAGTCTGGGTAGACCGGCACGGCCCCTCAGGTGCACTGTTTTCCGCTGCCTGCAGCGCATTCATGCGACTGGGGAAGCTGGGGGTATCCTGCCGATCGCGAAATGCGTGCCGGCTACCGACGCGCTGGCGGCTTCCCCCCGGCGGAGCTTCCGCCAAGGTGCGATGCGGGACCTGCGGCCCGTGTCGCCAACGGCCGGCCGTGGGTGGTACCTGGCGCGCTGGCAGCATGCCCGGCGGGCCTTCCGCACCGTGCTGCTAGATGGGCGTTTTGGTTTCGCCCAGCTCGGCGTCATTCACCGCGTCTTGCGACGCGCGGTACAGGAACCAATCGAGCTCGGTTCCGCCCAACAGCACATCGACGGCCCCGTCGTCAAATAGCGTCTGGCCCGGACGTAGAAAGAAATTGCCGTTGTTGCGCGGGCCAGTGCCGGCGCCCGACAGATTGGCCACCCGCGTCGCATAGCCGCGTGTGGAACGCCATTCGGCAGCGATGGCCGTGAGGGCCGCGACGTTTGAGATTTGGGTGTAGCGGTCGCCAATCAGCAAGTCGGCGCCGCCGCTGGCTGACAGCGAATCGGCACCGCGATGGCCGAACAACAGGTCGCTGCCATCGCCCCCGATCAGCGAATCGTTGCCGTCGATTGCCTGGGTGCCGCCAATCAGCACGTCGTCGCCGTCGGCGCCATTCAAGCGGTCTGCTCCCCAACCGCCGACCAGCAAGTCGTTGCCGCCGCCGCCGAACAATTGCACCGGCAGACCGACCAACTCGGCCACCAGATCGTCGTTACCGTCGTAGCCATAGACCAGCAGCTTGCCGGTCACATTCTGCGCTCGATCCATGCGCAGTGCCGGGGCGCCGTTTTCCGTTTGAATCCACCAATTCAGACTGGCGCCTGGGCCGTCGAAAAAATACACCTCGTCACGGCCCGCGGTGCCACCCCACCACAAATCAAGGCGTCCGCTCCCATCATCACGCAGCACGAACGTGCTGACCGTGGTGGGTGTGGTGGTGGCCGGACCGGCGCTGCCCCCCAGGGGCGCGGCTGCTGCGCGCCAAGCGATGGTGCCGGTGGATGCGAACGTGTGTAGCACCACCGCGCCGCCCGCGGCACCCACCACGGTTTCGTCCACGGTGCCGTTGCCGTCCCAGTCGAGTTGATAATTCACCAGGCTGGTCGGCGAGAGGTTGCCCCCCTGCGCGGACAACGTGAAGCTGGCGGTTTCGCCACGAACGAGCGGAATATTTCCCGCCACCTGCACGCTAGCCTGCACATATCCGCCATACAGGGCTGCCACATCGCTATCGCTAAGTGCTTGTTGTACCAACCGCACTTCGTCGATGCTGCCATCCCAATAGTCGAGCGCGCCGCCGTATTTGGCCCGACCAATCGCCAGCGGACCGGTCGCGGCAAAGGCCGCCGTGTAACCGGCTTCGCCCATTCGGGCACCATTTACATACAACCGCACCTGCTGTGCGTTCGCGTCGTAAACCCCCACCAGGTGATACCAGGTGTTGGCGACGGCCGTATTGGGCGAGGCCACCAAGGTCTCGGCCGCGCCAAACTGATCGCTACCCAGTACCTGGAAACCCCAGCGATCGGTGTCGGTTTTCTGTAGATAAAAACCGCTTACCACGGCCGCATCTTGGCTGACCACGGTGCGCCAGCCGCCGGTGCCGTCCCAGCGCGCCCAGGCGGCCACCGTGTAGCTGGCCGTGGTGTTCAGCACGGGTCCACTGGTGCTGGCCCATTGGCCACTGCCGGACAACGCCAGGCCGTCGCCCAGGCGTCCGGCGCCGAACGGCGCGCCGCCCGTGGGCGTCAGATCGAATCCGACCCCTTGCTGGTTACTGAACGTGTTGTCGAGCGAGTAATAGGCGGTGGGTGCGCCGCCACTGGTTCCCGCCGCCACGGCCCCGGTCACGGCGAACCGCGCGAAGTTGATTCCCGCGCGTCGCGTGGGCGAGGTCGAATTGTCGTTCGAGTGATAGACCCCCACGGCGGTCACGTCCGCAAAGTAGTGCGTGGCAAAGGCTGCCGCGCTGGTATTAAACCGCAATCCTTCGGGCGCCGCAGGGTCGTACGTTGCCCAGCGCCGGCGATTGGGATCGGTGAGCACGAAGTCGGAGCCGACGACCCCGGTTCCCGCCACGTTTTCCGAGATATAGAACTGGTTGCCGTCGCGCACCACGAACCGCAATCGACCGGAATTCAAGGCCGGGTTTCCGTCGGCGCCGGCGTAGTCTTCCACGCGCAAACTGGCGTCGGCATTGAATTGCACCACGCCTGGCGTGGCCAGGAAGTCTTCTTTCTTCCAGTACAACAGTTCCCAACCGGTGGTGGCCGTGGTGGAGCCGGCGTGCAAGTACAGATTGTCGCGCGCCGCGCCCCCCGGCGCCGCGCTCCAGGTCTCGACAAACCGCGTGGTGAACGGGGCTCCGTAACTTTGAAACAGTGCGCCGCCGTAAAAACGCCAGCTTCGCCCCTGGGCATAGGTGCCGCCGTAGGCGTTGCCACCCGACGGATTCGGGTTGAACGGCTGGCTGTCGCTCCAGGGCAAATTCCAACGATAGTCGTCGCCGGTACCGACCCCAT
The DNA here is from genome assembly GCA_964434905.1 of uncultured Pirellulales bacterium. Classification (GTDB taxonomy): domain Bacteria; phylum Planctomycetota; class Planctomycetia; order Pirellulales; family CAYNRE01; genus CAYSXM01. The sequence continues at coordinate 5,211 of CAYSXM010000320.1, forward strand.
CGAGCGAGAGCCCCCCTTCGACCGCGGTGTTATGCCGTGCCAGGGCCGTGTCGGTGCTCACATAGTCGCCGCTCCAATCGACCAGCGTGCGGGTGACTCCGGTGCGCGCCTGATAGCTGGCCGTGTAGATGGTGTTCACCGTGGGCACGCGCACCGTGTGCGTGGCGGCTTGCCCGTCGGACCAAGAGCTCAAGACGTATTCGACTCCGCCGGCGACTTGCGTGGCGGCCGCGTCGAGCTGACGCTCTAGGCCCGCCACCGCGGCCAGTGTTTGCCCCCCGACCGTCGGCGCCCCGTCGAGCGATAGCGAGAGACCCGCCACGTTGGCCGCCACGGTCAATTGCACCACCACCGGCAGCACGTCGCGCGATACGGTGGTCGACAAACCTGCCGAATCGGTCGCCGTTAGATACACGCGATAGAAAACATCCGTGCCCTTGTAAGGCGAACTGCTGGTCGTGG
>CAYSXM010000321.1:0-5654 GCA_964434905.1 uncultured Pirellulales bacterium
TCGAGCTGCGGCACCTCGTGTGGGGCCAACGCCAGCACCAGGGTCAGCGCCGCGGTGGCCTCGGCGGGTACATTGGCTAGCCGCGCCAAGCCCCGTTGCACCTCGGGGCTGGCAGTACCAGCGTCGTCGAGCAGCAGTACCAAGTCGGTTGGCAGATAGCGCAGTGCGGCGAGCCGGTCGTCAATCAATCGCCACAGGGAAAAAGCGTCGTGGTGCTGCCCTGGAAAGAGCCGCCATGCGGAAGCCACGTGCCACAGCAGCTCGTCGAGCCCTAGTCCCAGTAGACTGATTGTCGAGGCGAGTTTGCCCGATCGTCGCAGCTCGGATTGCCAATGGTCGAAAAGCCAGGTCTTGCCCACGCCCGCTGTCCCCAGCAGCAGCCCCACGCGGCGTCGCTCGTCGCAAAGGAATTGCAGCCGTGCCAGGGCCTCGCGCTGCGCTTCGGTGGGCGTCTGGCGCGCGCCGCGCATGTCGAACGGATTGCTGCTCAGGCCCCAGTGCGATAGATACGTCATGGACGACTCTCCGGGGGCATCGATGGGCTGGCAGACGCGTCGAATGCTTCAACGGGCTGAAGGGCGCAGACCCTCACCCCATCGCGGGGCGCGGCTCCCTCTGTCGGCCAAGATCGGTAGAATTGCAGGGCGTACTTCAACCCAGTCAGATCGCTTGTTTCCGCACGAGGCGATCTAAACCCCCGATATTTCGCGAACAACCCAAACTGCCCCGTAGCCTGGTTCATGGTCGGCACCGACCCCGCCCAGCTTCTCGCGCAGCATCCGTTGGCGAAACGACTCGATGGCCGACCGCTATTACCTACCCCAATTGGCACAACAACAGCTCGCCGAGGCAGGACCCTCTGCTGGCGCGCCCGGAGTGGAAGCGGTACTCGATGGTGCCGAGGCACATCATCTGTGCCACGTGATGCGGGCTCAGGTCGGCGACGAGGTGGCGTTGTTCGATGGTGCCGGCGCCGAGTACCGCGCGCGGGTGGCGCGCGTGGGTCGACGCCAGGTCGAACTGACGGTCTTTGCGCGGCAGCAGGTCGATCGCGAATTGCCGGGCCGCCTGGTGCTGGCCGTGGCACTGCCCAAGGGAGAGCGACGGCGCTGGTTGGTCGAGAAACTGGTCGAGTTGGGCGTGCACGAACTGTGGCCGCTGGTCACCGAACGGTCGGTAGCGCTGCCGGGCGATGCGCATCACGCGCGATTGGAACGCACGGTAATCGAGGCTTCAAAACAATGTGGCAGAAACCGACTGCTGACGCTGGCCCCTGCGGTATCGTGGCCTGCATTGTTGGCCAGCGCGCCGGCAACCGCAACGCGATGGGTGGCTCACCCCAATGCGCGCTGGCTCGAAATGTCGCACTCGCCGGTGATCGACGCAGAGGCCACCTGGCTGGCCATCGGCCCCGAAGGCGGTTTGACCACTGCCGAAGTAGCCCAGGCCCAGGCGGCTGGGTGGCAATCGCTCGACCTGGGACCTCGCGTGCTGCGCGTGGAGACCGCCGCCGTGGCACTGGCCGCGCGCGTGGCCTTGGGCGGACTTTACTGAGCAGTCCGCACTCAATAGTGCGGCGGTTTTTCCGAGCCCGGGTCGCGGGACTCTTCTTGGGCAGACAAGCTTTCAGCCAGCCGGCGCGTCCGCAGTAGTTCCTGCTCCAACTGCTCGACGCGTCGTGCATGCGCCAGCAAGACGCCATCGAGCACCTCGACAGTACGTTCGAGGTGCGCGAATAATTCCTCGAGCTTGGTCAGCCGGGCAGCCCAAGTGTCTGAAGCAACGGCATTGCTTGGCGAATCGTGCGTCATGATACCGCGGGGGGGTGCTGGCAAGGTGCAATCCAGTGCCGATTGTACCCTGCCAATCGAAGATTTGAGCCACGGCAAGTTCGAGCGGGTTGACACCCCCCGTGGGCGAGGATAATCAGGGCCACGGCACCCCCGGCACGCTGCCGGCGGGCAGACACGGCACTTTGCCGGCAGGCAGAGGTGCCACTGGGTTTTGCCTGTGCTCTGGGGTTGCGTGTCCCAGTTGCTTTGCCCGCCAGTAAAACCACGATCGGCCCGCCGAGCGAATTGGTGAATGCGTGAGTGGGGGGCGACTGCGGTTCGACGCAAGAGACGCGACACGTTCGCCTTCCGCGGTAGAAGGCTCATGAATCAATCGGGGTAAAAGGCTTCCAAAGGAACGCTGACCATGTCGCAACTGGCCTTGCTGGGTGGTTCCCGGCAAAAAACCAAACCGTTTCCGCAGTGGCCTCAATACGACGACGGCGAGCGGCAAGCACTGTTGGAGGTGCTTGACAGCCGCGTCTGGTGGCGCACTCCGGGCACGCGCACGCTGCAGTTCGAGCGCGATTTTGCCTCGTATCACCAAGCCAAGCACGGCATCGCCTGCACCAACGGTACCCATGCGCTGGAGGTGGTGATGAGCGCGCTGGGCATTGGTCAGGGCGATGAAGTGATTGTGCCCGACTTTACCTTCGTGGCGACCGCCAGTTCGGTGCTATTTGCCGGTGCTTTGCCGGTGCTGGTCGATGTCGACCCGACGACTTATTGCCTCGATCCCGCGCTGGTGGAAGCGGCGATTACGCCCCGCACCAAGGCCATCGCCGCGGTGCACATGGGGGGCCACCCGGCAGATTTGGACCGGTTGTGCGAATTGGCCTCGCGTTACGGGTTGTACTTGATCGAAGACAGCGCCCACGCGCATGGTTCGCAATGGCGCGGCCGGCCGGTGGGGGCCCAGGGGGCGATCGGCACCTTCAGCTTTCAGCAAAGCAAACTGATGACCGCCGGCGAGGGGGGCATGATCGTAACCAACGATGACACGTTGGAACGTGCGGCACGGTCGGCACACGACTGTGGCCGGCTGCCAGGCGAGTGGTTCTATAGCCACTTCAGCTATGGCTCGAACTATCGCCTAAGCGAATGGCAAGGCGCCGTGCTCGGCGTGCAGCTTGCGCGATTGGACCAGCAGACCGCGCACCGCCATCGACAGGGCCGCCTGCTCGATCGGCTGCTGGCCGAGGTGCCGGGCATCACACCGCAGCGCTGCGATGAACGCTGCACGCGCAACAGTCAGTATGCGTATATTTTCCACGTCGATGCTCAACATTTCGACGGCCTGACCACGAATCGTTTCATTCAGGCGATGAATGCCGAGGGAATTCCCAATCAGGCGTCGTATCCCCCGGTGCACGATCTGGCGATGTTCCAAAATGGCGCCTATCGCAGCCGACTATGCCCCACGCAGGCCGCGGCCGAACATGCGTTCCTGCGGGGCGATTTTGCGGTGACCCAGCGCGCAGCCTGGGAAACCTATTGGATACCCCAATACGCGCTGTTGGGCGACGAGGAAGACATGCACGAAATCGTCTCGGCGATCCGCAAGATCCAAACCCATGCCCGCGAACTGGTATAGCCATTCATGGACACCCCAGCCCAATTTGCCTGGCTCACCTGTCAGCGTGGAGCGGAACCGGCGCTGAAGGCCGAGCTGGCGCGGCTGTGGCCCCAGTGGCGTTTTGCCTATTCGCGACCCGGTTTTCTGACCTACAAGCTGCCGCCGGGTCTGCCCGTGGCCGACGACTTCGTGCTGGGTTCCGTGTTTGCTCGTGCGACCGGGTTGTCGCTCGGCAAGACCATGGCCGGCGACCTTGCCGAGCGCGCCGCTCAGGCCGTGCCGTTGTGGTCGGGACAATCCGTCGACGTGCTGCACGTTTTCCCACGCGATGCGGCACGCACCACGCAGCGCGGATTCACCCCGGGACGATCGGCCGAGGACGCCGACGCGGAACGAGCGCTGCTCGAAGCCTGGCCTGTCGGCTCGCGGCCACGCACCGGGGTGGCGCAACCTGGCGACCTGGTAGCCGACGTGGTGCGCGTGGCCGACGACCAGTGGTGGTGTGGCTACCATCGGGCGGTCGATTGGGCCAGTTGCCAACCTGGCGGCCTCGATTCCCAGCAGCCTCCGCCGGGCGCGGTGTCGCGAGCCTATACGAAGATGACCGAAGCGCTGGCCTGGAGCGGCTTGCCCATTGTGGCGGATCAGCGCGCCGCCGAGTTGGGTTGTGCGCCCGGTGGCGCGGCTCAGGCACTGTTGGATCGCGGTGTGTTCGTGCTGGGGGTCGATCCGGCAGAGGTCAGCCCGGTTGTGGCCAATCATGCCCGATTCACGCATCTTCGTCGCCGAGGTTCCGAAGTGCGCCGTCGCGAGTTCCGTAAAATTCGCTGGTTGATCTCCGACATGAACGTGGCCCCCCAATTCACCCTCGACACGGTCGACGCAATTGTCAATTTTCCTGAAACCAACGTGCGCGGCTTGCTACTGACCCTGAAACTGTTGGAATGGAATCTGGCCGAGCACTTGCCCGCCTATGTGCAACGGGTACGGGGGTGGGGCTATACCCAAGTGCGGGTGCGGCAGCTAACGCACAATCGCCAGGAAGTCTGCTTGGCTGCCAGCGGCCGACCGAATCGCCGCTAGGCGCGGGCTCGCTCGACGAACGCTGCCAGCGGAAAAGCGGCGCGGGTGCTAGCGGGTGCCCGGGCGGGTATGCTGGTCGGCATCCTCCCCTCGAAGGCTCTGCCCAGAATCTGAACCCGTCGTTCAGGTTTTTGTCAGTGCCAGAACGTATCGCCCCCTGGGAGCATCTTCCGCATGAATGCCACGGCTGCTAATGGATCCGACCCTTCCGCCGGCAACTACAAGTGGGCGCTGGTGGCCATGCTGTGGTTCATTTGCTTTTTCAACTATGCCGATCGCCAAGCGATCAGCTCGGTGCTCCCTGTGCTGGAGCGCGATTTTCACTTCTCCAAAGCGGACCAAGGGCTGATCGGCGGCGCCTTCATGTGGGTCTATGGCTTGTCGGCTCCCTTGGCCGGCATGGTGGGTGATCGCTCGAACCGAAAACTTGTAATTCTCTCGGGCCTGTACGTGTGGAGCGCCATCACCGGGCTGACCGCAGCCTGCAGCAAGGTGTGGCATTTCGCACTGGTGCGAGGTGCCGAGGGGTTGGGCGAAACGTTTTATTTTCCCGCGTCGATGTCCCTGGTCAGCAGCTACCACTCGCCGGCCACCCGCTCGCGCGCCATGGCCCTGCACCAAACCAGTGTCTATGCCGGAATCATCGGCGGGGGCGTTGTCACCGGGTGGCTGGCCGAACAGTTCGGTTGGCAGTTTCCCTTCATCGCGTTCGGCACCGCGGGCATTCTGCTGGGGCTGGTGCTCGCCCGCTTCGTTCGCGAGCCGCCGCGCAAATCGGTCGGCGAAGACGGTGCCGAAGAGGGCGCCCACGTGCCTTGGCTCGTGTTCGTAGCACAATACCTGGGGCGCCCCGCGTCGTTGTGCCTGCTGCTGGCCTTTGTCGGCGCCAACATCGTGGCAGGCGTGTTCTATGTGTGGACCACGACCTATGTAAAGAACAAGTTCGACTATGACCTGGCCACCGCCAGCTTCGTGGGCACCGTCTTCATTCAACTGGCCAGCATGACGGGCTCGGCCACCGGCGGCGTGGCCGCCGACTGGCTCCGGCAGCGTTGGCTCGGCGGACGCGTGGGGGTGCAAGCCCTGGGGCTGGGGCTCGGTGCCCCCATGATCTTGGCCGTGGCACTGGCCCGTCGGCCGGAAGTCGTCATCCTCGGCATGGT
>CAYSXM010000322.1:0-5632 GCA_964434905.1 uncultured Pirellulales bacterium
GGGCCTCCGGCGGTCAGGGCGCGCCACTGGTCGAGCGTCACAAGCACCTCACGCGCTTGAGAGCCGTTGTATTGCCCCACCACGCCGTCCTCGGCCATATAGTCGATCAATCGCGCCGCCCGGCCGTAGCCGATTCCCAACGATCGCTGCAGCAGAGAGACACTGCCCCGCCCTTCCGCAATCACGATTTCGACGGCGGCACCATACAACTCGTCGCGCTCGGCGTTCACGCCACCGACGGGTTTGTCGGCATCGCCGGAGACCGGTAGATGCACCAGTTCGTGAACGAACTGTGGTTCATGGTGCGCGACCGACGCGGCCACATGGTTGATTTCCTCGTCGGTGACGTAGGCTCCCTGACCTCGCAGCAACATGCTGGTGCCCGGCCAGAGAAACAACAAGTCGCCATTGCCCAGTAGTTTGTCGGCGCCCATTTCGTCGAGCACCACGCGGCTGTCGGTCCGGCTGGCCACCTGGAAGGCGATCCGTGCGGGCAGGTTCGATTTGATCAGCCCGGTGATGACGTCCACGGTTGGTTTTTGGGTGGCGAGCACCAGGTGAATGCCGACCGCACGGCTTTTTTGAGCCAGGCGAATGATGTGCGACTCGACCTCTTTGGGGGCGGTCATCATCAGGTCGGCCATTTCGTCCGCGACGATCACGATATAGGGGAGCGTCAGAGGAATCTGCTCCCGTTCTTCGTCACTTTCCGGCTGTAGCCGATCCATCAGCTCTTCTTCGCCAAGCTGGTTATACACACTGATATGGCGGACCCCAGCGCGGGCCAACAGCGCGTAACGCTCTTCCATCTTGTCAACGGCCCAGCCCAAAATCGCCTCGGCCTTTTTCATATCGGTCACCACCGGATGCATCAGGTGGGGGATGCGGGCATAGGGCGTGAGTTCGACCATCTTGGGGTCGATCAACAGCATCTTCACTTCATCGGGACGACGCGTCATCAACAGCGACATGATGATCGTGTTCAGGCACACGCTCTTGCCGGTACCGGTGCGGCCGGCAATCAGCAGGTGCGGCAACGACGTGAGGTCGACCACCATGGGCTTACCCGCGACATCCTTGCCCAAGAAAACCGGGATTCGCATTTTGGCGGTTTGCGTTGTGGTTTCCTCCATGACCTCGCGGAGCCGCACCAGTTGACGCTCGTTGTTGGGTACTTCGATCCCCACGGTGTTCTTGCCGGGAATCGGCGCCACGATACGCACACTGGGCACGCGCAAAGCAATGGCCAGATCGTCTGCCAGGCTGGTAATGCGCGACAACCGCAACCCCGCCTCGAGCTCGACCTCGAATTGGGCAATGACCGGTCCCGTTTCGATTTCAACGACCCGCACCTGGAAGCCGAAACTGCCAAAAGTTTTTTCTAGAATGCGGGCCTTGCGTCGCACGTCTTGCTCGTGCTCTTCAAAGGCAATGGGTTCGGTTTCCAGCAGCAAATCCAAGGCCGGAAGCTCGTAACTGACCGCCTCTTCGCTGGTGTTGCTCGCCGCCTCGATCGCGGCCAGCAGCTCTTGCCGTTCGCGCGAGCGACGCTCGACCGGCTTCTTCACCCGCAGGCTCTGTTCGCTGGCGTCGGCTTCCGGCTCGGCGTTGGCGTCGCGCGGTTCCTCGGCCGGTGCCGAGCTGGCCTCCAAAACCGTCTCGGCCACGGGGCGCCCCGCGATGCGCACCTGCAGCGCGTGGTCGCCCGAAGCGACCCCATTACTGGCAGCTTCGGCCGTGGCACGGCGCGTCCGTAGCGGCACGTCCAGATCGCTTCGCACACGGCGACTTGTCTGGTCGGCGCGCCGTGTTTGATACACGCTGCGAGCCCGCTGCCAGCCGCGATTCACCCCCCGGGCGGGCGTTTGCAGGCACCAGGCCGACAATTTCACCAACACATAGTCGGTGCACAGCAACAGGCCGCCGGCCGACAGGCTCAGCACCAAGACATAGGCACCGGCACTGGCAAAGTGCATCTCGAGCCAGCCGCGCACCAGCGCGCCCACGTAACCGCCAGAGCCAATGACCGGGCCGGGCGACCAACCCGGTGCCGCCATGGCGGCCAGTGTCGTCACGCCGCACAACGACACACACCAGCCCACCGCGCGCAACCAGGGCTCGCCCACGCACTGCCGCCCGAGCAGCACCGAAGCGCAGACCGTGGCCGACACTACCAGGAAATAGGCGCCGACGCCCAGCCCGGTAAACAGCGTATGCGCCAACCAGGCACCGACCCAGCCACAAACATTGTGCGGCGACTCGTGGGCCGGATAGACCAGGGCGCCCGGCGGATCGGCCGGATGATAGGTAAACAATGCCAGCGCCAACAACAAGGTCAGCGCCAACAGCCCCAGCGCAGCGAGGTCCCGTTTCAAACTACGTTCATCGAGCATGCGCGTACGCGTGGTTAGACGACACCCGCCGACCGCGATCACGGCCGGATATCCCAGGGCGCGTCCATGCCCGAGTAGCAATCCAACGTTTCCGTACTGGGTTTCGGCGGTTTCCCCTGGCGGGAAAGAGTTTCGTTTGGCGAGGCCGCGCGGTTTGCCCCGAGCGCACGAGAAGCACTCCAGGCAGAACCGGAACCAGCGCCCCATCTGGCGGTGCCCCGCAACGCGCGGCGGTAAGTGAATCGTACGGGTGTCCAGTTCGGTCCAGGTGGGGTGGTACCAGACGTAGTGTCCGCACCACGCGGGTTTTTCCAGTTCGGCAGCCGATGGTAACGGTTGTGCCGACATGGTGGGCGATGTTCGAGCAGTTTGACACCGGCGGCCGCGCGAGCACGAAGCGCCGGCCCGCCAACGCGTGCGTTGCCCGACCGGGGGGCCGGGCGTTAGAATCGCACCCGCATCAACCGGCGGAAACCGTATCAGGCTCGCGCAAGCAAACCGGGGATAGTCGCCCGGGCGCCTGACGGTTCCCTATCTCGATCGGCAGCCGCGGACACGATGAATTCAGGCAGACCTGTCGGTGCTCGACCCCGCAACTTGGTGGTGGCCCAAAGTGGCGGCCCCAGCCCGGTGATTAACAATAGCCTGCGCGGCATTATTGAAACCGCGCGGCAGTGTTCGGAAATTGGACGGGTGTGGGGTGGCCGCCACGGCATCGAGGGAGTGCTCAAGGAAGAGTTGCTCGACCTGTCGGAACAATCGCCCGAGGAAGTTGCCTTGTTGCGGGTGACTCCGGCGGCCGGGTCGATAGGTACCTGTCGCTACAAGCTGCGGCCGCAGCAACTGGCCGATTTCGAGCGCGTGATCGAGGTCTTTCAGGCACACCAGGTAGGCTACTTCCTGTATATCGGTGGCAACGACTCGATGGACACGGCGCACAAAGTCGCTGCCCTGGCGCACCAGCGCGGGCTCGATCTGGTAGCGGTGGGCGTGCCAAAAACCATCGACAACGATGTGGGCGACAGCCAATTTCGCCTGATCGACCACACGCCGGGCTATGGCTCGGTGGCGAAATATTGGATGCACATGGTGCAGAATGCCAACGAGGAAAACGCCGGCAGCAGCCCAGCCGATCCGGTGTTGGTGATGCAAGCCATGGGTCGCAAGATTGGGTACATTCCGGCGGCGGCTCGGCTGGCCGACCCCAACCGTGAAATGCCTCTGGAGATTTACTTGGCGGAAAGCCCCAGCACCCTGCCCCAGTTGGCCGACCGCGTGAACGATCGCTTGCGCACTGCGAGGCGGTGCCTGGTGGTCATCTCCGAAGGGTTCGAGGTGGGCGAGTTGGGCCAGGTGCGCGACGCGTTCGGACACACCTCGTATGGTTCCAGTCAACTGACGGTGGCGCAGATCGTGGTGAATTATTTGAACCAGGTGGGCTTAGCCACCAAGGGGGCGGCGCGAGGCAACGTGCCAGGCACCGATCAACGTCACGCCATGGCGTATGCCTCGACCGTCGATTTACAAGAAGCCTATCTGGTGGGGCAAACCGCCGTGATGCTGGCTGTCGAGGGACGCGGAGGCCAGATGGCAACCATTTTGCGGCAAGCTGGCGCGGGCTATGCCGTGCGTTACGACGGCGTACCGCTCGAGCTGGTGGCCAACAGCGAAAGGCAGTTTCCTGCCGCATGGATCACCGCAGCGGGAAGCGATGTAAGCGATGCATTCGTGGCGTACGCGCAGCCCCTGGTCGGCGAGGACATGGTTTCGCTTCCCCTGATCGGCGGGCGACAGCGTTTGGCGAGGTTGGCACCGGTGTATGCCTCGCCCCGGTTGCCTACCTATATTCCTGAAGCCGATCGAGGGCCCGGCTAAGTCGACCGGTTACTTGTCTATCTTCATTGATCGACTTTGGGGAGGCTTGCCCCGGAGCGTTGTATAACCCCGGATTATTCATGAACTTTTTCGCGAGGAATCGAAGGTGTTGTGGCTGCAAGGAGAACCGCGATCGGCCCGCGCACCGTATTGGTGAATACGTGAGTCCGGGGCGAATGCGGTTTGACGCGGCAGACGCAACACGTTCGGCTCCGCAGCAGAAGGCTCAGGAATAATTCGGGTTAACGATTGGGAAGTGGAAATGTTCGACCTTGAACCACGGCACGAGTTTCTAGTGGCCATCGACAGCGACGGCTGCGCGTTCGATTCGATGGAGATCAAACACAAAGAGTGTTTCATTCCGAACACGATCAACAGCTATCACCTGCAGGGAGTGAGCAAGTACGCGCGGGAAGCGGCCGAGTTCGTCAACCTGTATTCCAAGAGCCGGGGAATCAACCGTTTTCCGGCCTTGGTCGAAACTTTAGATTGGCTGGCACGGCGCCCTCCGGTGAGGGCGCGGGGTGTCGTGGTCGAGGTGCCCGACGCGTTGCGGCAATGGGTCGCGACGGAAACGCGGCTGGGCAACCCGGCGCTCGAGGCGGCGTTCGAGCGAACGGGCGACCCGGCGCTTGGGCAAGCTCTCGATTGGTCGCGCGCGGTGAACGAGACCGTGGAGCAATTCGTCCACGGGGTGCCGCCGTTTCCCCTGGTGCGCGAGGCATTGGCCCGATTGGCCCCCGCGGCCGACCTGATCGTGGCTTCGGCCACGCCCGGCGAAGCGCTCGAGCGCGAGTGGAGCGAACACGATCTGCGCCGGTTCGTGGCGGCCGTGTGTGGGCAAGAAGTGGGAACCAAGCGAGAGATTCTCGCAGTCGGTCGACATTACGCGACGAACCGCGTGCTGATGATCGGCGACGCACCGGGCGACTACCGCGCCGCGGTCGCGAACGGCGCCTTGTTTTTCCCGATCAACCCCGGCGACGAGGAAGCAAGCTGGCGAGTGTTTTTCGAGGAAGGAATCGAACGATTCCTGTCCGGCCGCTATGCTGGCGCGTTCCAACAGGCACTGGTCGACGAATTCGATCGTCGGTTGCCCGAGCGGCCTCCTTGGCCGGTGGTTTAGCCGCGAACTCCCGAGGGCGCCCCGGCGCGCCCCATTGCTCGAAGTGAGGAAGACATGGCAGGCAATTGCGATATCGGCCTGATCGGCCTGGCCGTCATGGGCGAGAACCTGGTGCTGAACATCGAAAGCCGCGGGTTTCACGCGGCGGTTTTCAATCGCACCACCAGCGTGGTCGACCAATTTGTCGCCGGCCGCGCGGCGGGAAAGAACATTGTCGGATGCCATTCACTAGACGATC
>CAYSXM010000323.1:0-5606 GCA_964434905.1 uncultured Pirellulales bacterium
TGCTTCTTGGGTGGGGCGCGATCGGGTGTTGGCCAAAGTAGCAGGTTGGTGGCCGGTGCCGGTCGAGACGCGCGTGGCGCAGCCCGTCAAGGTACCGCAGAATGTGACACGCCGCTTTCGATAGCCGCCGTACCGACCCAGGCGTACCGGCCCAGTCTCCGTCCGTGGGGTGCGTGCAGGGAACCGCAGTGGTCCTAGCCGCACGCTCAAGAATTCAACGGACAGTTAGCTGGCCGAATCGCTGGCGGCCGCCAGCCAGGGGCGTCCCAACTCGGGCCGCGCGGCATGCGCATCGCTGGGGGGGGCCTCGTCGGCTGCCCCGTCGACACGGCTCATGGCGTGCAGGACCAAGGGCAGTCGTACATGAAATGTACTCCCCTTTCCGACCTCGCTGGCCAGCGAGATTTCGCCCCCCAAGAGCCGGCACAGTTCCTTGACGATCGACAGCCCCAGCCCGGTGCCGCTGTATTCACGGGTCATGGCGTCGCCGGCGGGCAAGACCATTTGTCCCTGGCGGAATTTCTCAAAGATCGTCTGTTGGTCTTCCTCGGAAATGCCCACGCCGGTGTCGCTGACGACCAGTTCCAAGCGATCGTCGTTGGTCTCGCGCGCGCTGACCAGAATGCGACCGCCATCGGGAGTGAACTTGATGGCATTGGATAGCAGATTGTTGAGAATCTGCTGGACCTTGCCTTGATCTTGATGGAGTTCGGGCAGGTCGGGATCCAAGCGAATTTCGAGGTCGATGTTCTTGCGTTCCGACAACGGTCGGGCCATGTCGCACTGGGCGTGAATAACGTGTTCTATTCGGAAATCGCTGAGGCGGATTTCAGTCTTGCCGCTTTCGATCTTGGCCAGATCGAGAATGTCGTTGATCATATCCAGCAGCATCTTGCCCGATTTCTGAATGTTCTGCACGTAGCGGCGTTGCTTGTCATCCAGCGAGCTGATCGAGTGCAGAACGTCGCTGAAGCCGATGATGCTGTTGAGCGGTGTGCGTAATTCATGGCTCATCGTGGCCAGAAAATCGCTTTTGAGGCGGTTCATTTCAAACAGACGCATGTTGGCCTGCGCCAGTTCATCGACCTTGCCGTCGAGGTTGCCGTTCACCTCGCGGAGTTCTTCCTGGGCAGCGGTCATGTGTCGCAGCATACGATTGAAGGCGACGCCTAACTCCTCGAACTCGTCGCCGGTGCGGATATCGGCACGCAATTCGATCGCGCCTCGGCTGATCTCATCGCTGACATCGCGCAGGTGTTTCAGCGGCTTGACGATGACGTACCGCACGATCGCATAGGCCGCCAGCATGGCCAAAAACACCGTGATGATGGCGGTGGCCAGCAAGATGGCCCGATTCCAACTCAGGTCGCGCTGGGTTTCCGCGGCGGGAATGGTCACTTCGACCACGGCCAACAGCGGTAGTTCGTCGTTCCAGCCGGCCACGGCGGGCGGCGCGCCGGGCGGGGGAGCTACCGCGCGGATGGCAGACGAAACCGGGTGGCAAACGCGGCAACTCATTTCCTGCGCGCGGATCGCTTGGCGATAGCGATATTGGCCCGCCGTGGGCAGCCAGAGTTCGCCATACTCGGTCTGATCGTCCGGATTCACTCGCCAATGAAAGCCATCACGCTGATAGCCCGAGGTCTCTACTTCCGCGCCGGGCAAGATCCGCCAGGAATACTTCTGGCTTTGCAAGTCGGCGCTCAGCGTTTGCAGAAGTTGATTCTTACGCAACTCGTCGTCGCGAACAAAGGCGTCGGCCAATGCGCCTTCGTCGGCTCCTTGGGCCTCGGGCTTGAAGGCTTCCCAGTGTCGAAAAGCCAGCACGGTTCCGACCAGCAGGCGGCCCTTGGTTGGATTCTGGCGATAGACTAGTTCCTCGGTCTGTTTGCCGTACCACCAAAAGCTGCCGAGGATCAGCAACAACAGGCAGCCGCCAAACAAGAAGCGACACTTCCGTTCGAGGCTGGTTTCGCCCAACACGCGTTTGAAGGAGCGATACGACATGGGACCCAAGGCTGGCGAAGTTCGATGAGGCGACACCCTAGGTAGTGTACGCTTTAGCGGCAGCGGCGACCAAGTGCGAATCGCGGTTCGCCGGCGACGCCGCAGACGCGTCGGGCGTCGCCCTACGGCCTTTACTAACCTTCCTCCGCCGCGCCGCGTGCCAACGGCAACTCGACTCGCAGCCGAGTTCCCCGGCCCGGCGCGCTATCGATTTCCACGCGGCCGTGCAGCAGCTTGGTGCGTTCGCGAATGCCCTGCAATCCGAAGCGCCGCTGTGCCACGCGGGTAGGGTCGAAGCCAACACCGTCGTCTTGGATCTCCAACACCAACTGAGTACCCTCCTCGACCAACCGGACCGCGGCGTGCTGGGCCTGGCTGTGGCGGTGCAGATTCGACAGCCCTTCTTGCGCGATTCGATACACGGTTCCCTCGAGCAGTGGGTCGAATCGCTCGAGCACCAGGCGATGTTCGAATACGACCGGGCAAACCGGCGGCTGGCGTTGCTCACGAATCAGGTATTCGATCGCAGCAGCGATTCCCATTTCATCGATGATGGGAGGGCGCAAACCGCTGATCAGTCGGCGTCCATCGTCGATCGTTCGGCGCAACAGGTCGATCACCATGCGCAGGGCTTGCTGCATCCGCTCGGGCGATGCGTGACCGGTGACGGCATCCAAATGCATCACCGCGCCGGTCACATCTTGCACCAAGCCATCGTGGATTTCGTAGGCCACGAGCTGGCGCTCGCGCTCGTGGGCCAGAAGCGATTGTCGCAACAGCGCTTGATTGCGCCGTACTTCGGCATCGGCCAGGCGACGTGCGGTAATATCGCGCGAGATAACCAGGGCCAGGCGCTCCAGGCCATCGCGTATTGGAACGAATCGCGATGACCACCAGCGGTCGTTTAGTGCGACGTGTTCGAAACTGTCCTTGCGCTCGGAGGTAAAAACGTTATCGAGCGCGGCGCGCAGCCGTTCGTGGAATTCGGCCGGCACATAATTGAACGCATTCGAGCCCACCACCTCGTCTGGCGTTAAACCCGGCGCGGTCGCGTTGACGAAGCGCACCGTACCCGACGCATCCAACAAGATGACGCTGTCGGGCAGGTTTTCCAGCAGCGACCGCAGGCGCGATTCCGAACTACCGATGCGTTCCAAGTTTCGCTGGCGATCGATGGCACCGGCCAGAATATGCGCGAACGCTTCGACAAATCGCACGTCCTCGGAAGTGAATTCGCGCGGAGTCAAGCACAGCGCCCCCAGGGTGCCATACGTTCGATCGTGCAATCGAATGGGTGCGACCAAGGCACTCACCACGCCCAGACGCTGGAGGACCGTGCTATCGAATCGCGTCTCGGTACGGGCATCGCCCATTACGACCGGTGAACCGGTGTCGAACGCCACCTGGGCCAGACTTTGCGACACTAGCACTTCGGCCTGGTTGGCGCGCAGGCGGTCGCCTGGCGCCGAAGGAGCACGGCAAACCGCGCGGAGCACCAGTTTGCCGCGATCGGGCGAGAGCTCGGCCACGCCGCAATAGTCGGCGGCCAGGTTCTCGAACAACAATCGCGCTGCCAAATCGAACAGCGATGCGGACTCACTGTCGATGACCGCACGGCGCCCCAGCTCCGCCACGGCGGTTTGGCGCTGCGCGTTCTGGGCTTGTGTGAATTCGGCCACCCGGTGGTCGGTTACGTCCTCGACTATGCCGGCGAACCGTCGGACCTGACCTTGTGCATCGAAAATGGGAAACCGCCGCGAGCGCAGCCAACGGACTTCGCCGTCGGGACGCTCGATGCGGTATAGCAATTCCGCGTGTCGCGCTTCTGCCGGCAGTCTTTCGGACGCGACGCGCTCACGGTCGTCGGGATGGATCGCCTCGATGAGAGTCGCGGGCGCGCGGAGCACATCTTGACGATTTCGACCAAAGACTGATTCAAATGCCGGGCTCAGATAATAGATCTGCTGGAAATCGGCGGAGACAATCCAAAACACTTCACCGACGTGCTCGGCCAATTCACGGAAGCGTTCCTCGCTTTCGCGCAACGCCGCCTCTGCCTGCCTTTGCAACGAAATGTCTCGAAACAGGCAGACGCCGCCATCGATCGCGCCGCGACTATCGCGCAGCGGGCGAGCAGTGACTGAAATCCAACGCGGCTCCGCCAGATGTGCCGGCCGCAAGCAGATTTCGACCTGATCGAGGGACTCGCCTCGCAACGCCCGGTACAACGGTACCTGGTCGAAGGGGCAGGGCGTGACTCCATCGGCGAGATACACGCCCGCCAACTCGGGCCAGTCCTCGGGACGCACGTCGATCGAGCGCAAACCCGTAATTCGCTGGGCCGTGTCGTTGAGGTACAGCATGCGCCCTTGGCCATCGGCCACTGCGATTCCATCGCCGATCGCGTCGACCACGGCGCGCAGTAGGTCAGGTGCGAATTCGACCACAGGTGATCCGTCTTCTGGTTCCGCCACCGCTGTGACGGCAGGTTGCGCGGCCGGGAGATGAATTGACCGACCCAGAAGCCGCCCCAGCAGGCACGTCGCTGCCTGGCCTGCCAACCGGCCAGCAATCAGCCGCAAGTCGAGCGGCATGCCCCGCTCTGGTCCAAAGCGAGGTCGAACGGCACGCAGCACTGTTTGCCCGGCGGCAGGTCGCCACCAGGCAGTCGCGTCGAGCCCAGAATCGACCAGGGACTCCAGATTCTCTCCCACCAGCGATCCGGGGGAACGACTCCAGATACTCTCGGCCACGGCATTGGCGTAGAGCACGGCGCCAGCATCGTCGAGCCACATCACGGCATCGGGGCAGACATCGTGCGTGGCCCGTGCCCAATCGAAGTCGCTGGAGAAACGCGGCGCAGCCATGGTTTCGATCGGTCCCCCTTCAACCCACGCCCCACCCCGCAAATCGTCTGGCAAGCGCGCGGCCGAACACTCGGAAAACAGATCATCATCATAGCGTGTCGACCGGTCGACTTTTCGGCCGGAGGTGGCCGCGCGGTGGAAGCACCGCCAGCGCGGGGGGTAGGAGGTCGAGGATCAGGTAGCGGCTGGTTCGTCTTGCGTGGCGGCCTGGTTGAGCTTGTTGTACAGCGTTTTCAGGCTAATTCCCAGCGACTCGGCGGCGCGAGGTTTGTTGCCATCATGACGATCGAGCGCCTCGTGGATGGCCAATACCTCGATCTCTCGAAGGGTCTTGGCGGCACCTGCCACGGGCCCCAACCTGAAGTGGGGTGGCCGCATGCGAGGTTGGGAAAAGCGGTCTGGCAGGTGTTCCGGAGAGATTGGCAATTGATCACAAAGAATCGCGGCGTGCTCGACCACGTTGGCCAGTTCGCGAACGTTGCCCGGCCAATTGTGCCGCACCAGGGCGTCGATCGCCGGCTGGGTAAATGCCTGGTCCGCCGGCTTCAAGCCTGGTCGGCAACGGGCCAGCAAGTGGTGTGCCAGCGCTGCCACGTCGGCCGCACGTTCGCGCAGCGCCGGTAGTCGAATCTCGAAGGTATTGATGCGAAACATGAGGTCCTCGCGAAACGCACCCGAGGCCACCATCTGCTCCAGATCGGACCGCCGGGCACGGGGAAGACGACGCTGGCG
>CAYSXM010000324.1:0-5600 GCA_964434905.1 uncultured Pirellulales bacterium
ATAGCCGTATCCTCAAGTTCGACTCGGCTGGCAACGCCACGACCTTTGCCGATTCGGGCGATGGTCTTCTGGCCCCGATCGGTGTCGCCGTCGACACCTTGGGACAAGTCTATGTGGCCGACGTGCTGCGCAACCGCGTTACCAAGTTCACGGTAGCGGGCATCGGCACGACCTTCGCCGACAGCGGCGATGGCTTGACCTCGCCCTCGGGCTTGTCGTTTGACTTGTTCGGCAATCTCTACGTGTCGAACTACCTCAGTAATTCGATCGTCAAACTGACTCCGGCCGGAGTCGGCAGCACCTATGCCACGGCCGCCGACGGCATTTCCAGCCCTTTTGGCGTCAGTGCCTATAACCCGCTGCTGGCGGCTAGCGCTGGCGCCGCGCCGGCACGCGTCGCCACGGTACCTGAACCGTCGAGTTGGATACCTGCGCTATTCGCAACGTGCACGCTTTCACTGTTCCTGCTGAAGCGGCGAAGGCAACCGTGGCCGACGCGTCGCTTCATCGTTTTCAAAGGTCTTGTTATGCGGCTGTAAAACCCGGCCTGTCTCGCCCCTGCCGCCGCAGCCTGCCGGCTCACATGTTCGTTAAATCGTCGGCCCCGCCGGGCTTCCACAACGCATCGAACGCACGGCTCAACTCCGTGTGTTGCTCATTCGTTTCGGCATATACGCGGCAAATGTGGTAGCTGGCGGGCAGTTGCGCATACAACTCGCTCTCGGCAAGCGGCTGCACGGTGTCGGCAGCGGCTCGGTACAGAAAGTTCTGCCCCGGTGCCGCTGGGCGCGAGCCCGGGCGATGCACATGCCTGGCGACATCGACACGCACCGGTAAGTGGCGCAGGCGCGCCGGCAATTGCTCGCGCAGCGCCAACTCCAACTGGCCCGCACTGCTGGTAATACTTGCAGCTTGCGCTTCGCGGGGTTGAAAGAACTTGTCGCGCTCGCAAACCATTTTCCAGTGCACGCGGCGCTCGAGAATTGCCCGCCAGCGATCGCCCAGCGCGCGGCGCCGAGGGTCGGCGCTGTCGGGCCAGCGCGCCACGTCGATCAATAGCGACCACTCGGTAAACCGCCGATATTCGGCCAGGTGCTGGCTGGGGTTGCCAGGAAACAACTCGTCTCGGCAATCCGCGAAAATGTCTTCCAGCGTCAGGTCAATCGCGCGCACCGTGCGATGGAAATAAATCGTGCGGAACAGTTCGGCCCGGGCCGCGATGAACCGCACCAAAGTCGGCAGACCCCGCTCGTGTACCGTTAAGCCCTGCTCCGAGAAAAAGCTGTAGTGCAACAACCGGTCGAGATCAAACACCCGGGCGCTGAAGCCCGACATATAGGCATCGCGTAACACAAAATCCATGTTATCGATGGTGTATTGTCCGCAAAACAAACTGCGCAATAGCCGCAGCCAGCGTGGGCCACGGTCGTCGGCCGCGTTGCTGGGCCTGGTAATCAACTGGCAGATTTGCAACGGATCGAGCTCCTCGCCCGGTGCCAGACGTCCCTGGGGGTTCTGTCGCACGCCACGCAATAGCGGGCCTAGTTCGTCGGTAATAATCCGCGCACCCAGCGTTTCATGCGTCAGCCCATGGTGCTGCAGGAAATGCTGGTCGAAAAAATGCCCGTACGGGCCGTGCCCCACATCGTGCAACAAGCCGGCCATGCGCAACAAGCTCTCGACGTACCCCCGGCTGGGCACGTCGGGGCAAACGTCGGCCAGGCTCTCGTACAGCGCGGCGCAGGCCCGCGAGGCCAAATGCATCACGCCCAGCACGTGCTGGAACCGGCTGTGCTCGGCCGTGGGATAGACCCACCAAGCGGTTTGAAGCTGGTGGATCTGGCGCAGACGTTGCACCCAGGGGTGATCGATGATCTCGCGCTCCGAGACCTCGCCGGCCGGCAGAGCCCGGGGCGACGTAAAAGCGATATAGCCGTGGATGGGGTCGTGGGACAGGCTCTCGCTGGCATAGTTGCGCATGGGCTCGATTATGATTCCGGCCCTCGCCCGGCGCCTACCACGCAGGCGGTGCCTGCCCAAACTCGGAAGTCGGCCTGCAACACGGGTTTGCGGATTAGCCAAATCGGGTAAACTGAGTTCGACCTGGGAAGCCGGTACCGGCTTTCCCAGAGTGCCCGATTTCGCGCGTCGCACAGACCTGACGGCCTGGGGAAAGACGGCTGGCGAAAGCTAAACTTGCGGGCCGCAATCTCCCGAGACTAACCGTAACTCCTCGATTTTCAGCCCAGTTTGTCGTGCTACGCTGCGCAGGCGCCAGGGAGGTGTTTAGTGCGTTGGGCAATCGTTCGTTGGTCCGTGCTGTTCGTCGCGGTGTGGGCCGGCTCGCCCGGGGGCGCGCGGGCCGCGCGACCGAGCGATACCTTGCTGCCGGCCACGACCAAGGCCTATGTTTCCGTGGCCAACGTCGACATGTTGCGGGCGAGCTGGGATCGCACGCAGTTGGGCCAGTTAATGCAAGACCCGGCGATGAAGGCCTTTGTGGACGACTTGCGCGCGCAAATGAAGTCCAAGCTGAGCGCATCGATCGGCGATTTGGGAATCTCGCTCGACGAATTGGAAGGCGTTGCCAACGGCGAATTGGCCGGGGCCTTCATCCAATCGCCCGACGGGGCTCCCGCCACGGTGTTGCTCATCGACGTGACCGAGCGGCAGGCCAAGGTCGACGACCTGTTGGCCAAAGCGCGCCGCCGGCTGCTGGACGAGGGGGCCAAGGAATCGAAAAAAGCCGTCAACGATACCACGGTCGTGATCTTCGACGTCAGCAAGATCGTGCGCAAGCCCGTGGCCGACGATGCGTCGGGTGCCCCCCAAGTGAGCCTGCCCGGTGAAGAGCTTGAAGTTCTGGAGCCGTATGTAAAGACGGTGGCCTACTTCCAGAAAGATCATTGGTTGTGCCTCGCCACCCGGGTCGACGCGCTCGAAAACATTCTCGGCCGTTTCGGTGGCGACCACCACGATAGCCTGCACCAGCAAGCCAACTATCTGGCGGTGATGGACCGCTGCGCCCGCGCGGCCGGCAGCCTGGTACCCCAGGCGCGCTGGTTCGCCGACCCGGTCGGCTTTTTCGAGGCGGCACGCCAGATTCACCCGGACCGCACCCCCGAAGGGACCGACGTGCTGAAAGTAATCAAGAACCAAGGCTTCACGGCAGTACGCGCGGTGGGGGGCTTCGTGAACCTGGCCGAGGGATCCTACGACCTGTTGCACCGCACGGCGGTGTTCGCGCCCGGTCCCTATGTCAAGGCGATGCGTATGGCATCGCTGCCCAACGTTACCGACCTGGCCCCGCCGGCCTGGGTACCTGGCAACGTGGCCGCCTATGTGGCCTTGAACTGGGACATGAAAAATGCCTTTGAAATGGCCTCGACGCTGTTCGACGAGTTGTTTGGCGAGGGCGAGGAGGGAGTCTTCGACGACACCCTCGACAGCATCCGCGACGACCCCAACGGCCCCGGCATCGATGTCCGCCAGGACCTCATCGCGCACATTGGTACCCGCGCCATTGTGTTGCTGGACTACCAATTGCCCGCCTCGACCACGAGCGAGCGAACGCTCTTCGCCGCCGAAACCACCAACGAGAGCGCCTTGGCCCTGAGCATCGCCAAGGCCATGCAGGGCGATCCCACCGTTACCAAGCGCGAGTTCGAAGGGCACGTCATCTGGGAAATCAAGGAAGAGGAATTGCCCGATGCACCGCGCATCGAACTCGCGGACGATGCCTTGCCCTTGGAAGACGACGTGCGCAATCCACTTCCCGGCGAGGAACCCGGCGAGGAAGAACCGGGGCGACTACTCCCCAGTTCGGCGATTACCGTCGCTCACGGCTACATCTTCGTTGCCTCGCACGTCGACTTCCTGGAAACCATCTTGGCCCAAAATCCCGTCGGCCTGCGGCTGGCACAATGCGAAGACTACCGCGCCGTAACCGCCGAACTCGACAAGCTGGGTGGACCGGAAAAAGCGCTGCACATGTTTCGCCGCACCGCCGACGAATACGAAACCCCCTATGCCCTGCTGAAAGAAGGCAGAATGCCCGAATCTCAAGCGCTGTTGGGCAAGGTGTTGAACAAACTGTTTCAAACACCCGAGGGCGAAGTTCGCGAGGCCGCGATCGATGGCAGCAGCCTGCCTGACTATGAAACCGTGCGACCCCACCTGACCCCGTCGGGCGCCACGCTGGTGAGCGAGGAAAACGGCTGGTTCCTCACCGGCTTCACCTTGGCGATACCCGCCACGACCGTCGCCGCGCCGTAGCCGCTCGTTGAGGAATTCGACGCGCCTGCTAGCGTGGTGGCGCCGCCATGCCGGGTCCGGTTTCCAGCTTGACCCAAAATGGGTGCTGGCGATCGCCACGTGTGCGCACATCCTCGAGCAACACCGTCAGGTCGGGCGCCACGTACTGGCTGTCGCGGACCAGCCTGGTGCCATTGACCACCACTTGCAGCTTCTGGCGAAAGTCGACCAACTGGGGCGACAGCCAGACTCGCACCGACTTCGCTCCGGTGCGCACCATGATCGTGTTGTTGCCCCCCATCGACGCCTCGGTCTGCATGGGGCGCGCGTTGCGTGGCGGCGGCCAATCCTGGGGATCGACTAGCGTCCGCTCGGGAAAGCCCTCGACCTCGACCCACCAATAGTAGTTGTCCCAAGGTCGCATCGCCTGGCAGGCAAATTCCTTGGGGAAAAAATCGCGCCGCTTCCGCCCCATCCAATCGAACAGGCTCAGGATCTCGTCGGAAAAATGCTCCCGCCCACGCCCCAAGTACTCGGCCACTGTCACGTCGAACCCGCGCAACAAATAACGATCGAGATCGCGCGCGTTCTTCACCATCGAATCGCCATCCAACTCGCCGGCCACCACATACATGGCCAGATGCCGGGCGTTGGGCCAATACAGATTACAAAACTTCTCGGAACGGCCCACCACCGGGATCACCCCTGCCCACAGGTCAGGGTGCGCCAGGGCCAGGTCCCAGGCCGCGTCGCCCCCCATCGCGTGACCCGATAGGTACACGCGATCGGTGTCGATCGAGAACCGCCGGCACGCATCGCGCAGGCTGTTCAGCACCGCCGCGTGCGCCCGCGCCGAATAGTCGTATTGTCGCTGCGCCGGAGCAGGCCAGTCGGGCGCGATCACCAGGTAGCCCTGCCGCGAGGCCTGGCCCCAGCGCGTGCCGTCGGGACGCACCTCGCCGGCCCACCAATCGATCTGTGCGCCGGTCGAAGTCCCCGCCCCGCGCAGCGTGACGATCGCCGGATAATAGCGATGCGGATCGTATTCCGGCGGCGCCTGCACATCGTAGCTCGCGTCGGGCTCGTCGCCCGTAGTGCGCACGCTGCCTCGATACAAACCTGGCGCGTCGGGCACCGCCTCGGGCAAGGGAAACGGCGGTTTCATATACAACACCAACCTGGCCACCAGGTCCGGAGTGGCTGCTTCTTGGTTGCGAATCTGTTCCAGCACTTCGTCGCGCGCCAACCGGTCGCGCAGATTGAGATAGGTTTCGATCAGGGTGCGTATTTCGACCAACGACAGCGCCACGGCCAGATTGTCGGTCGCGCCATCGGCCCCCAGCAAC
>CAYSXM010000325.1:0-5587 GCA_964434905.1 uncultured Pirellulales bacterium
CGTGCTGTACATGATCGCCAACCTCCTGCCCGACTTCGGCTCGCTGAGCGACGTGGACTACGTGGCCGAGGGGTACAACGTGCCGGCCGACCTGCTGCTGGCGCATCTGGTCACGGCGCTGGGCTTTCTGATCCCGGCGGTGGTAGCGGGCTATTTCTTCCTGAAAACGCGCGAGGTGGCCAAGTGAACGACCGCCGCACATTTTTTCGCAAGCTGGCTTATGGGTTGATCATTGTGGCGCTGGTGCTGGTGCTAGCATGGCTCAGCCCTCCGGCCACGGTCGAATCGGCCGGCGCCGCACCCAGCGAGGGGGGCCTGTTGGCGCGCAAACGCGACCAGTTCGGGCTTAGCCAGGCCAACTTGGGCGAGATCGACCCCACCAGCGAGGCCATCAAACTGGCCACGCTGGGCATGCGCGGCGTGGCCGTCAACTTGCTGTGGCACAAGGCCAACGAAGCTCAGAAAACTCGCGACTGGACCGGGCTTTCCGCTACGGTAACTCAAATCATCAAGCTCGAACCGCACTTTCTGGCGGTCTGGCGCTTTCAGGGTTGGAACCTGGCTTACAACGTCTCGGCCGATTGGGACGACTTCCGCGACCGCTATTTTTGGGTCATCAAGGGCATCAACTTCCTCAAGCAGGGTACCACCTATAACCAGCACGAACCAATGCTCGTCTGGGATGTTGGTTGGACGACCGCCCAGAAAATTGGCCGGGCCGATGAACGCGTGCAGTATCGCCGGTTGTTTCGCGCCGACGACGAGTTTCATGGCGATCGCCCCGTATCGCAACGCGACAACTGGCTGGTGGGCAAGGCCTCTTTTCGCGAAGCCGAGCAACTGGTCGACGGCGGCTCGGCGCTGCGCGGGTTGAGCCCCGTATTGTTCCGGGCCGAAGCGCCGCGTTGCCAGATCAACTTTGCCACGGCCCTCGAGGAAGACGGCACGTTTGGCGAGGTGTCCCGCGTGGCCTGGGAACGTGCCTCGGCAGATTGGAACGAATTCGGCAATCGCGACCTACCCAGCTTCGAGGGAGAAAACTATCGCCTGAATGACTTTGAACGCCTGACAGCCGATCATCAGCAATTGGTCACGGAGATTGAGACCTTAGCACCAGACATGCGACAAACGATCCAAAACGAAAAGATCGCGGCAATGTCAGACGAGGAACGGGCTCTGATCGACAAGCCGAGCGACCAGCGATCGCGAGAAGAAAACGTCTTGGTTTCGTCGATCGCCACGCGGCTGGGGGTGACCTGGCCCGAGATCGTGGCCCGCATTCCCGACGCAACCCAACGCGCCCGGGCTGAACAACTAACCCGGCGCCTGGGCGAATTGGAAACGCTGCTCGATATGATCGACACCAGCCGCAATCAGGTGATGTATCCGTACTGGAAGACTCGCTGCCAGCTCGAACACGGCGAGGCCGCGCTGACGGCTCGTGAAAATGTCTATCGCGGCGACCTGGCGCTTCGCGAGACGAATATCGACCTGGCGCGCACCAGCTACGAGACGGCCTTCGCGGCCTGGCGGAAAGTGCTCGACGAGTTTCCGTTATTGCTGAACGACGGCCAAACGGCCGAGGAGATGCTCGACGTCGTCAGGCGATATCAAGAGTGCTTGAAACAGGGCGACGACCCGTTTCCCGAACCGTTCATACTGGCCGACTTGATCCAGGCCAACCAAGGCTATTTCGACACGCCCAAGTAACGCCTACCAGGTCCCTGCGGACCCTGGCACGCTGATTCGGCCCCGCTGGTTCACCCCGCTGCCCAGATCGCGTCCACCTGGACGGCAAGAAGCAAGCCTGCGCCGCAACTTTCGTTGTTCGATCCGCACCGCTGCTTTATGCCATAGCGGCTTTGCATTGCCTTCCGCAGCATTGACCCAAACCGGTCGGTTGAAGAATGCCACGCCAAGACGCCAACGCGCCAAGACATCAGGTTCTGCTTTCCTCCCCATGCTTTGCGCCTTCGCCGCTTTGCGTTGACTTCCTTCCATCGTCCTGCACGCCAGAGTATTGGACAACCGGGTGGTTTTCGTGGAGTTGGAGCGCGTGGCTCATCATTTTCTGGCCGATCATTTTCGCGTGCGGGAAGGCGAAGGTGCTTGATAACGCACAGCCTGACTTGCATCAGTCACCACGACATTTACCACGGAGCAATGTCCGCCGGCAAGGATACTTAAACCGGAAGTGCTACACCGTCCTGGGCCCATGTGTTGGACAACCGGGCGATTTTCGTGGCGTTGGAGCTCCTGGCTGATCATTACCTCTGCCTTGCGTTGACCGAATCTGACCAGATGTAGTGAAGACTTGCGACCAGAAAGCGCACCGAAGTCCTTACGCCAGGGTCCAGGTCGCGTAACTTGGGCTAGCGCTGCCGGCACCTGCCAAGCGCGCCCCGCCTGAGCGGGTCGGCAAGACCCGCTGAAAACTTCCGTCGGCTGCTAGCTCTGCAACGCCGCGATAGGGCGGCCAGGGCTCAGCGCCAGCGGGCGACCCACCGGAGAGATGTTCTCTTTGGCCGGGTCCAATCCGCAAGCGCGATACACCGTGGCATGCAGGTCAGCGAACGACAGCGGGTCCTGTACCTGCCGGCCGCCATCGGGGTCGGTCTCGCCAAGCACGATACCCGAGCGCAACCCCCCGCCGCCAATCAAGAAGCTAAACCCGTGCGGCCAGTGGTCGCGACCTTCGAGCGGATTCACGCGCGGCGTGCGACCAAACTCGCCACCGCACAGCACCACGGTCCGGTCCCACAGGTCGCGCTCCACCAGGTCGCGCGTCAGCGCGGCGAGCGCCGGGTCGAGCACGTCGACTAAGCCCCGCTGGATATTGTGGTTGTTCACGTGGCTATCCCAGCCGGCCAGCGTCACTTCCACCGTGCGAACGCCGACCTCGACCAGCCGCCGCGCTACCAGGCAGCCGCGCCCAAACGGTGTGTCGCCGTAAGTGGCCCGCAGCGCCGCCGATTCGACAGACGGATCGAACGCTTGCAACTGGGCCGAACCCATCATCCGCCGGGCGATCTCCATGGTCGGCCGGTGCATGGTCGCTGCCACGCGCTGACGGCGCCCTTGGGCAAACTCCCGCTCTACGACTTCCAAATCGGCCAGCCGTTGCGCAAGGCGCTGGTCGGTTACGGGGCTCGTCACGTCGGGCACAGGCAAGGCCGGGTCGGGCGTTTGAAAGGCATCGTAGTTGGCCCCCAAGAAACCGCCGCGTGCTGCATACGCGTCGGGCAAGATCGACACATGCAGCGGAATGTTGACCTTGGCATCGGGCAGTTCGTGGCACAGCACCGCGCCCAGCGCCGGATGTTCCGCCGTCGGATCGGGGTTGTAGCCGGTCTTGCCCAAGTGGGCCCCGCGTGCGTGGTCCCCTTCCTTGCTGACCAGCGAGCGAATCACGTTCCAATGAGACAACACTTCGGCCGTTTGCGGTAAACCCTCCGCCAATTGCACACCGGGCAGACTGGTGTCGATGGCCTTGGTGCCGGCCGCAATGGCACGCCCGGGGTGTGGATCGAACGTTTCTAGTTGGCTCGGCCCCCCGGCCAGCCACAGCAGAATTACCGAGCGCGGTCGCGTGTCGCCTTGAGCGGCAACCGGGGTCGAAGCCAAGGCCCGCGCCAACGGGCAGAGCCAGCTTCCGGCCAGTGCCCCGCCGGAAACCAGCGCCGCGCGGCGCGAGATTCTTCGCCCGGCAACTCCGCCCAACTCCGCAGTCCGTGATCCGGTCATGGTTCACCTTGTTCGTAAAGCGGCCCCCGGGGAAGCGTGGATAGCCCACATGACTTCTGAGCCTTCTGCTGCGGAACCGCAAGTGTTGCGCCTGCTGTGTCCAACGGCAATCGCTCCTGACTCAGGTATTCACCAATACGCTCCAGAGCACTGGCAAAGCCCAGTGGCACCCGATCGCGGTTTTTCTGGCAGCCACAGCGCTTTCGATTCCTGGCGACGAAGTTCCTGGATTTAATGGTTCCAAGAAAACTCGGTACTATTCAACAAAGCCCAGGCCAGATCGGCCACGACCTGTCCGCGACCGTCGCCGGCCTTGCCGCGCAGGCGTGCCAAGAAATAGTCGCGTTCCGCTGTGGTAGGTAACCGCGTTAGACACACCAGGTACATGGTTTCGATCGCCTGGCGGTCATCGCGCGCCAGTCGTGCCACGTGCTGCACAGCCGAAAACGGGTTCGGGTCGATGGCCTCGGCCAGGGTTTTGCCGTTCATCATCAACAGTCGTTGGGGAACGGTGCCGGTGCCTTCGGCAAACTCGTCTTCGCCCAGATCGCCAAATCGCGACACAAATTCCTGGCGGCCAATCGCCCTCGCGAAACGGAACACGATGTGTGCCTCGTGGTCGCATGTTTTTAGCGAGGCCGCTTGCAACAAACCTCCCACGACTTGCTCGGGGCGCAACCGCGTGAGGGGAAACGCGGCCAGTGCTCGGGTCCGCTGGAGGTCCGGCTCGTGGGTATCGTCGCCCTGGCTGGCCAGTGCCATCGCGCGGCTGTTGGCAATCACCCGCAACAACCGGCGCCAATCGTAGCCGTGGGCTACGAAATCATCGGCCAATAGCTCCAACGACTCGGGGTGGGGGCCCGCCAGGGGAATGTCGTCGATCGGCGCCACCAAAGGCACCCCGAACAAGATGGCCCAAGCGCGGTTGACCGTGGCCCGCGCAAAGGCCCGGTTGTCGCGGGAAGTAACCCAACGCGCCAGTTGCTGCCGGCGATTGCCGGCCGCTGGCAGCAGTTCGTCTTGGAACGGCGCGCGCGGCGCGACGGCGTGCTGCTGGCCATCGGCGTGCCGCACCGCCTGGAACTCGTGGGCGCCTTCGTGAATGCCCGTGAACGATCGCTCGGCGCCGGCAAAAAAAGCAGCCAGACCTTGGAAGTCGTCTTGTTTCCAAGCCGCGAACGGATGATCGTGGCATTCGGCACAGTCGAGTCGCTGGGCCAAAAACGCACGCGTGACCCGACCTGCCAACACCGTGGGGTTGGGGCCCACGTCGCTGTCGGGCTTGATGGCCACGGTCAGGAAGTTCACCGCGGGCCGATCGGTCCACAACCCTTCGGCGGCAATCATCTCGCGTACCAGTTCATCGTAGGGACGATTGGCACGCAGTTGGTCGGTCAACCAGGCCACAAAGCGCCGACGGCGATACAAGACAAAGGGGCCCTCGACCACACCGACATAGGCTCTCGCAAGCCGTTCGGCCAGGTAGTCGTGGCAACGTGGATCTTCCAGCAGCCGATCGGTCCAGGCGGCAATTGCTGACTCGGAGGGTTGCGCTTCCAACCACCGCAGTTCCTCCAAGGACGGTATCGAACCCACCAGAGCCAGCGAAAGTCGGCGTGCAACCAGGCGCAGTTCGGCCAGCGCCGTCGGCTCGATCCCGTCGGCGCTCCACTGCCGGGCGATAGCTGCGTCGAGCCGCGCCACGACCGCGGGAGGTTCCGCAGCGGCCTGCGGGGCCTCGGCCGATGGCGCCGGACGCATGTCGAGCGACGGAAACAGCGCCGCGGCCAGCGATCCACCGCCGAGAACCATGAGCGACCAAAACAGAAGATGGCGTTTCCAC
>CAYSXM010000326.1:0-5585 GCA_964434905.1 uncultured Pirellulales bacterium
GACTCGGCCGCTGCTGCGCGTGTCGGGCTAGCGCGGGGTGGCTGCTGGCCGATCGCACTTCGACTTGCCCTGCGGCCGAGGCGCGGAGGGGTCGGGTCGAAGTGGCCACCGAGTTGTGGGCGTCGCCGAGCACCGGCGCGGGGGTACGTCAGCGTGGCCGCGGCCGGTCGGGCGCCAGGCCCCGGGCGCGGTGTGGGGGGCTGCGACCCCGGGCAGAGGTGGGAGGAATCGTCGCGGCGGCACTCGCAGAAGGCGTGACGGCACGCTGGACGAACCCCGCGGCTTCGGATCCCTCAACTCGCGATGCTTCGATGACCAGCGCGGAAGCACTGGCGCTAGGCGCCATGGGTGGAGCAGCCCGGCGGGTCGCGGCATCGGTCGCTCCTGCGGGTGCCGGGTTCAAGGTGCGTCCAAAATTCGCGGCCCACAGTGCATAGTCTGCTGCACCCACGCCCCCAAGTTGATCGAAGTTGGCACGTTCCCAGCGACCGAGCAGGCCGAGCTGCGCGGCCCACAGCGCATAGTCGGCAGTGGCCACGGTGCCATCGCTATTGGCGTCGCCTGGCAGCACGGCGATGCGAAACACGAACTGTCCGCCGGGGGTGCTTTCTCCGCTGGGAAAGGCATCGAGCGGCAAATTCCAGGCCTGGGGGTTTGTCCATTCGCCATCGAGCCCGAGGCGACTGGCGCCACTTTGTGCGTCGAAATAGCCGCTGTCGATTTCCAATTGAAAGATGCCGGCCACCAGCGGCGTGGCGAGTTTCCAAGCGGCGCTTTTCGCGGCTGGATCGAACACGTAGCTGCCGGGATCCCAAGGCCAGATGACGCCTTGCGAATCGCGCAATCGAGCGCTGGCCAGGGGAATGACAATCTCTTCATCGAACTCGACCCACAGGCGTTCCAAGCCGCTCCAAGGAAGCGGTCGGGCCTGCTCGGCGGCGGTGATTTTCCAGGCGGCGAGCACATTGTCGGTTGCGCTGCCTAGCCGCACGCTCACCACGCGCGCCGCGACATCCTCGACCTGGCCCGCCACGTCGAAGGAAAAATCGTCCTCGTTCGCATCGTTGGTTGTCAGGTGGATCGTGCCGCGCTGTGCGCCGGCCATCTCGGTTTGCATGGCCAAGGTGAATTGGCCGCTCTGCCCACGTGGAACGACGGCCGGGGGTGCCGCAAGCAACTGAAAACCGGTGGGCACCGTCATGGCCCCCAGCAACAAGTCTCCGGTGCCGTGGTTGGTCACCGTGAAGGTGCGCGTGGGGGCCGCCGCGCGTTGGTGGGCTGATCCAAATTCGATCGGCGTGGTGCGCCCGTCGAGCACGTACGTCGCGGCCTGGTCGACACGAATTTCCGGGGCGGGCTGTGCACTGACCGTGAAGTTCACGCGAGGTTGCTCTAGTCCGTTGATTCGGAGTGCGGCCTGCCATTGGCCCGGGGGTGGCGATGCGGGCAGGTTGCGGCCGAGGATCCACTGCCCGTAGCGAATGTCCTGGCTGGCCAGGGTCTGTGGAGCGCCCCACGCGACGCCACCGGGTTGATACCATTGCAGCGTGACTGTGTCGGTGGTGGAGATGCCGTGCAACCTTGCCCAATAGCGTACGGTCTGCCCTGCTTGCGGCTCGAACACGGGGTGGTCGGGCGGGCGTTCCTTCATCAGCGCCGCAGTGACCGGGGAATCCGACACGCCCTGGTCTAGCACCCCGGGTGTGTTGCCGGCATAGGGCAGGATGGCGTCGGGAGTCCAAAAGTTGGCAGGGTCGAGATAGGTTTCCACCGGCACATCGAAATGCGATACGCCGAAGTGCAGGTGAGCGTCAGTCGAGTAGCCGCTGGAACCGACGTATCCCAAAAACTGCCCTGCCACGACCCTCTGGCCCACGGCAACCGCCACGCTGTCGCTGCGCAGATGCGCGTACAGCGTGCGCCAATTCTGCCCATGATCGACGAGTACATAGTTGGCCAGGTAATCTCCGAAACCGCTTTGGCGATCGAACTGGCCATCGAGCGTTTGCACGACCACGCCATCGGCCGCGGCAACCACCGGCAGGCCGCGGTCCATGGCCGCAAAGTTGGCGAGCATGAAGTCAATGCCGTCGTGCCCGTTATAGGTGTAGTTGCCGCCGTTCCAGTCGATGGCACTGGGCCCGAGATCGCGATCGACGTAGTTCAGCACGCTCCAATCTTGGCCGGGTTCCCCGCCGATCGGCAACTGGAACCGCACCGGAGGTGGGTCGGCGGGCTGGGCGACAATGCTCAGCGTGTAGACGTTGTCGGACTCGTCGACCTCGTTCAGCAGGCTAGTGGGGTCGAGCGTTACGGTGGCGCTGTAGGTGCCAGCCAGTGGTAGCTGGAACGGGCCCAACACCGTGCGGAACTCGCCATGAGGTTGGCCAGCGCCACTGGTATCGACCGGCGACATACGCGTGCGGTCGACCAGTTGCGCAGCGACTGCGTACTGGGCGTTCTCGGGCAAATCGCTGGTGGCATACCGCGCCGTGATCCAGTAGCGGTCGTGCTCGCGCGGCGCGCCGGCGGGGTTGCCGGCGGCGTCCGACAGGAACACGTCGACGAAGCTCAGGTTCGGTCCGCCCGAGAGCAGTTTTCGGACTTCTAACGCCTGGCGAACCAAACTTCGGTAACCGGTTCGCGCGCGGCGCGGTGCCTGGCGCCAGGCCTGCAATAGACATTTCCTCGGTTGGAATGCCACAGCCATGCGTCCAGTATTCCACAGTGGTCGATGCCGCCCGCTGAACTTCCATGCTACTTGGTGGCGCGCGGCCGACCAAACGTTGGTCCAGGCGTTGGCGGGCATTTGTGGCCGCTAGGTAGCCACAGTGCACACCCAGCGGGGGGCCGTTGCCTGGTCTTGTGGTGCCTGGCTGGCAGAATCCAGGTATTGAAGCCCTGGGGCGCCCAACCTAGATTGGGCGGTTCTTCCCCGTTTGTTTCTGCTGGGGAAGGGGCCGTTTTTCCGGCGGGCGAGGCGCGGGTAGGGCGGTGGTCATCCGAATCTCGAATCGAGAGGAATTGTTGCATGGCTGGTGAAGTGGTGCGCCTGGAACGCGATGGCGACGTGGCGGTCATCGTGCTGGATTCGCCTCCGGTAAATTCGCTCAGCCAGCCGGTGGTCAGCGGCCTCATGCGGCGGCTGGCCGAAGCCAATGCCGACCCGAGCGTGGTCGCGTGTGTCGTGTTGGGTGCCGGCGACAACTTCATCGCGGGCGCCGATATTGGCGAGCTACAAGCTGCCGCAGGCGCCGGTGCCAAGGGTGATCCGGCCCCTGGCTTGAGCGACGCGCTGGAAGCGATCGACGCGCAAGCCAAGCCGGTGGTAATGGCGATCGATGGCTTTGCCTTGGGCGGAGGACTGGAAACCGCCTTGGCCGGGCACTATCGCGTTGGCACCACGCGTGCCAGGGTCGGGTTGCCGGAATTGAAGCTGGGCTTGTTGCCCGGAGCCGGCGGCACGCAGCGCCTGCCGCGGATCGCTGGTCTGGCCAAGGCTGCCGAATGGATGCTGGCCAGCACCGAGCTGAAGGCCGCGGAAGCGTTGGCCACGGGCGTGCTGAATCAAGTGGTTGAGCCGGCTCAACGGCGAACAGCCGCCGTGGCGGTTGCCCGGCCCCAGGCCCCCGGCACGGTGAGCCAGGGCCGTGCCACGCACGACAACCGCCACGCGCTGGGGCTCGACGAAGCTCGACGGTTGGCCAGTGCGGCCAAGGCCGCCTTGGGCGACAAGGCGCGCAACCAGGTGCATCAAGATCTATGTCTCGACGCGATTGTTTGCGGGCTGACCGAGGGTTATGCCGCGGGCTTGCGGCGCGAGCGCGAGAATTTTGCCAAGTGCTTGGGCAGCGCCCAGGCTGCAGGCATGATTCACATGTTTTTCGCCCCCCGGGCTGCGACCAAGGTGCCGGGCGTGACCGATCAGAAATTGCCGACCAAGGTGTTGACCAAGGGGGCCGTGCTGGGCGGCGGGACGATGGGGTCGGGCATTGCCACCGCGCTGTTGGAAGCCGGGCTGCGCGTGACGCTGAAAGAAGTTTCCGCCGAAGCGAGCGAGGCAGCACGGCGGCGCGTGGAAGCGAACTTTCTGTCGCGGGTGAAGAAGGGAAAGCTACCCCAGGCCAAATTCGACGAGCTCATGTCGCGGCTGTTGGTGAGCACCAGTTTTAACGGCTTCGACCAAATGGAAATTGTGATCGAGGCAGTGATCGAAAACGTCGAGCTCAAACAGCAGGTGTTCGCCGACCTGGAGCGCCATTGCGCTGCCGACTGCATTCTGGCTTCAAATACCTCGACCATCGACCTGGAGGTGATCGGAGAACGGACGCAAGCGGCGGCGCGGATCGTGGGGACGCACTTTTTTTCGCCGGCGCATGTGATGCCGCTGGTCGAGGTAGTGCGCAGCCGACACACCAGTGGCCCGGTGCTTAACCAGGCGATTGCCCTGGTGAAACAGATGAAGAAAACCCCGGTGACGGTGGGCAATTGCGTGGGGTTCTTGGTGAACCGGATTTTCTTCCCCTATGGACAAGCGGCCGGATTGTTGGTGGATGGCGGAATCGATCCGTATCGCATCGATCGCGCGATGGTCGAGTGGGGCATGCCGATGGGGCCATTCCGCATGAGCGACTTGGCGGGCGTAGACGTGGCCAAATTCGCGGGCGGTATCTTGGGGCAGGCCTATGCAGACCGCAACTATGTCAGCACGCTGGTCGATCATTTGTTCGCGGCGGAACGCTTTGGGCAAAAGGCAGGGCGCGGCTACTACCGCTACGAGGCGGGTTCGACCCAGGCCTTGCCCGACGCGGAATTGGCCGAGTTGTGCGCTCGGGCGCGGCGCGACGCGGGCAACCCACCGGCATTGCAGGTGAGTGACGAGGAAATTGTGGAGCGGTTGTTGTTTGGCGTGGTCAACGAGGCCTGCCGGTGCCTGGACGAGGGGATTGCGATTCGGCCCAGCGATATCGACGTGGCTAGCGTGATGGGCATGGGATTTCCGGTTTACCGCGGGGGTGTGATGAAATGGGCCGACATGGTCGGCGTGCGCCACGTTTTCGAGCGGCTGTCGCAGTGGGCCGCGGTTCACGGACCGATCTATCGGCCGGCCGATTATCTACGGCAAAAGGCCGAGAGCGGGGGCAGCCTGCTGGTCTGAGTGGGGCGCGGCGGGCGGGGCCCTGGGCCGCCGGGAAGTCGACTAGCGATTGGCCGCGCGGCCACCTACGATGGAGCCTGGCGTTGGGCAAAGCGCGGCCTTGTGCCGCCTGGCCTGGCGGTCGGCCGTTGACAACTGTTGGCTTGCAGCGAGAGGTACGCGATGAGTGATCAGCGACGAGGGGCCGCGGCGCGCCGGGCCCAGTGGTTGGCGGCCGTATGCCTGGCCTTGATTTCTCCGGCTTGCCTGCTGGCCCAAGATGCCCCGCCAGCTTCAGATGCCCCGCCAGCTTCAGATGCTCCGCCCCGACTCGACCAGCACACAGCCTGGGTCACGTCGCTGGCGTTTTCCCCCGACGGCGCGCGGTTGGCCACCGCCGGCGGCCAAAGCTTGCTGTACCGTGAAGGGCAGGCCCTGGTGTGGGACC
>CAYSXM010000327.1:0-5575 GCA_964434905.1 uncultured Pirellulales bacterium
TGCAGCCGCAACACCTTCGATTCCTCGCGACGAAGTTCATGAATAATCCGGGATCAAAGACCTTTTCGTCACGCAATTGCCGCAACACTTTTTCGAGCACCGAAAACGCGGAAGCGAGAAGCCGATTGAAACAGAGGTCACGAATTCCGGTCTGATTGAAACCAATTGCCCAGGTCGCGAGGTTGCAGTTCACCCCAATGATGTTGCGATTATCACGGGTGAACTCCCATGATGCCTGAACCTCTTGAGACCAGGCCCCGCACGTTGCTCCAAGGGGCCGCTAGCGCGGACCCCGGTAAACTTGCTGATAGAGCGTGTTCTGCTTGCTGGTGAGCAGGCCTTCGCCTGAGTGGTCACGTAGCGCGGCGTGCATCATCTCGAACTTGGCGTCGACGTCGTCGGCATAATGAACCAGCAGCGCTTCAGGCGTCATCGGCGGCTTGGGCGAGCCCCATTCGGGCAGCCGCTGATGCGACAAAATGATGTGCTCGAGCCGCAATAACAAATCGCCAGGTAGCGGGTGCAGGGCGGCCGCTTCGCGCACCAAATCGCGCCCCTGAACCAGGTGGCCGATCAGACTACCGGCCGCGGTATAGGCCGCGCCCAAGGGGGTGGGCTCGATTTCAACCAGCTTGCCAATGTCGTGAAGCACACCGCCAGCCACCACCAGGCTGACATTGAGCGGGGGCTCTAGGTCGGGATATTGCTCGGCATATTTCTCGGCCAGCAACACGCAATTGCGGGTTACGCTCAGCACGTGCTCGAGATACCCGCCCACGAACGCATGATGGTTCCGGGTGGCTGCAGGCAACCGCAACAGCGGCTCGCGATGGCGATCCAGCAGCGACAACACCAGCGAGCGCAGCGCTGGCTCCGTGATTTTTTCATCGGCCATCGCACGCAGCGAGACAAACATCGCCACCGGGTCGTGCCGCGACTGTGCCAGGAACATGGTGGGGTCGTAGCCATCGCCGGCATCGGCCGGACCCGCCTCGCGAATGCGCATGATTTCGAGCTGCGGGCCATAGCTGGTTTCGCGGTAGATGGCGCGTAGTTTGTAAACCACCCCCGGCTGCCATTGCCGGCGGCATTCGTCCGCCCAGGCAGTATCGTGCCAGATCGGAAAACTCACTTCGCGCCGCTGGTCGCGAAAGGCGACCTTGAAATAGGGCTTGCCCTCGCGGGTGCGGAGCTCTTCCTTGCGCGACAACAGCGCGAAGAAATCGGCCTCTTGGCCCGGTTCGAGGTCGCTCAACGGAGCCTGGTTGGTTGTGCGTCGCGACATGGGCCACCACGGCGTGAAGTCTGGGGAAAGCGAATTGGCAAGCAGCGCCGAACTAAAAATAATGCAAAAAAGGTTCCTGACACCTTTTTTGACCTTTTTTGGCAATTAGCTATTGAACACCCCGCAGGCGCCTGAATCCAGCATACGGTGCCCTGCGCTGTGCCGATGCCGTTGCGGTCGGCGCCGGCTGGAAGCGGTTTTTCAAACCAGGTGTGGGGGCACTCGCCGGGCGATACAATGGGCTCGGTCGATTCACTGGGCTGGACCAAGCCGAGACGACGTCCATGGCTGCCCGACCGCAGAAAACCTGGAGTTCAGCGAACCGCAGGCCAACCTGGTCGCGCCGGCGCTTGCTGGAAATCGGTGGTTCGAGCGTGCTGGGGTTGTCGGTGGCTGGGTTGGCGGCGCTGGCCGATGCGAACCCCACTACGGCCGGGCCGACGAGGAGTCGTCGCGCGAAGCGGGTGTTGTTCGTGTTCCTGTTTGGCGGGCCTAGCCAGCTCGAAACGTTCGACCCCAAGCCCGACGCACCGGCCGAATACCGGGGCGAATTCGGCGTGATTGGCACCGGGCTGCCTGGCGTGCACTTCTGCGAGCACCTACCGCTTTTGGCGCAGCGGACTTCGCGGTTTGCGCTGGTTCGTACCCTGGGATGCAACCCAAATTTTGGCGATCACCGGCTAGCGGTGCATGGCATGCTGGGGGGCATCAACGAATTGCCGGCCGGTGCGACGTTGGCCGCCTCGCGGCGAGATTGGCCTTGTTTCGCCTCGGTGGTCGAGTACCTGCGCGAACCACGCGCCGGCTTGCCCAATAGCGTGGTGCTGCCGGGCGAGCTGATCGATCCGGGCACGGGGCTCTATCCAGGGCAGAACGCGGGCTTGCTGGGAGCGCGGTTCGATCCGTATCGGATCGATCAGGACCCCAACAGCGAGAAATATGCGGTGGACGCTAGTCTGCGGCTGCCCGAGGGGTTGTCGTTGAATCGGATGGGGGCCAAGCGGCAGTTGCTGGCGGAGATCGATCGGCAGCGCGCGGGGCTGGACCAAGCGCTGGAAACGCTGCCTTATTCCGTGCGTCAGCGCGAGGCGTTCGGCGTGCTCACCTCGGGGCGACTGGCCGAAGCCTTGGCGCTGGATCAGGAACCAGCCGCACTGCGCGAGAGATATGGTCGCCACCTGTTCGGCCAAACGTTGCTGCTGGCGCGCCGGCTGCTCGAAGCCGAAGTACCGATCGTACAAGCCAACCTGGGTTACCACGCCTTGTGGGACACGCACTACAACAACTTTGTGGCGCTGCGCGGCTTGCTGCCGCCGTTCGATCAGGCACTGTCGACGTTGTTCGACGACCTGGCCGAGCGCGGCATGCTGGAAGAGACCTTGGTGGTCGTCACGGGCGAGTTTGGACGCACGCCCAAGCTGGTGCCTGCCACGGGCAGCCCTAGTTTTTTCACCAACGCGGGGCGCGACCACTGGATGGCGTGCTTTTCGGGTTTGTTCGCGGGTGCCGGGGTTCAAGGTTCTCAGGTGATAGGCCGATCCGACGGCGTAGCCGCCTACCCGATCACCAAGCCCTATACACCGTGCGACGTGGGGGCCACGGTCTATGGAGCGTTGGGTATTGCCAGCGACACCCAACTGCGCGACATCCAGGGCAGGCCGCTGGTGCTGAACCAGGGGCAGGCCATCGGCGCGTTGTACTCCGGGACGGGCTGATGGCGCTTCTGGCGGCGAGACCAAATCAGACCCTGCAGTCCGGAGTCCTTGCTGCGGAAACCCCGTCTGTCAGGGGGGTCATTGGGTATGAGGCGCTGCTAATGGGTGGCTCGGTTATCGAGAGGTTGGGAAATCTGTTGCCAGCGTGGCCAGCGTGGCCGGTGGCCTTTAAATGACCTGTGGGGGGGTGTGGTTGCAATGCGGCGGGCGATCGCTAAACTTAGCGGCTTAAGTTGTTAGCACGTTTACAAGTAGGGAAACGCTGGCGAGGAATGCAGACCGCGGCAGGGCGTTTGCCGCGCCGTGTCGGGTGAGTCGGAGAGGAAAAAGCGGTCTCAGATGGCAATCACGAAAGAGCGAAAACAGTCGATCATTGGCGGTTACCGGTTGAAGGATAACGACACCGGTTCGCCCGAGGTGCAGATCGCGATCCTGACGAACCGGATCAGCGAATTGACGGAGCACCTGCGGTCGCACAAGAAGGACCATGCCGGGCGGCGTGGCTTGCTGATGATGGTCAGCCGGCGGCGTCGTTTGCTGGACTATCTGCGAACAGTCGACCCGCAGCGTTATCTGGACATCATCCGTCGTCTGGAAATTCGCAAGTAAGGATTGCTCTTGCTGCGCCTAGGGCCCAGCGTGCCGCGAGTCGGCCGGGTGGGCTTGGGGGTGCTGGCGCGTCGCTCTTCCGGGGCGTCGGGTCACTGGACGGGCAACCGCGTTCCGCCGAACCCCGTGCACGGCCGTGGTGGTTCGCTCTGGCTGCGGCGCTCGGACCCGGTGGCGGGTCGATAGGGCATGCGGCTCGACCGATCGGTGATGGCGACCAATTCGTCTGCGTGCGGCACGCGCGGCGGTCGCCAGTACCCAGGCCGTGTGCCGGCCGCCTGGCAGTTGGGTCTGGGCCGCGACGCCAAGAGGGAGTGGACCACTTGCAGAAGTGGGTTCGCTGGGCTTCGCAGTTTCCACCACGCGACAGTTTCCACCACGCGACAGTTTCCACCGCGCGACAGTTTCCACCGCGCGACCGAGCATTCCGTTGGCGGCACCTCATACAAAGCAGTCCCATTGATCCGTAAGAAGGGATATTGAGTACCTTGAAAGCTCGCGTAGAAAAACAAATCGGCGGCCAGTTATTTTCGCTGGAAACCGGCCTGTTGGCCAAGCAGGCGGCAGGCAGTTGCATTTGTCGCTATGGCGACACCAGCATCATTGCCGCGGTGACCACCGGCGCGCCCCGGGCAGGCATCGATTTCTTCCCTCTCACTTGCGACTATCGGGAACGGCATGCCGCGGCGGGCAAGTTTCCCGGCGGATTCTTGAAGCGCGAGGGGCGTCCCTCGATGAAGGAGACGTTGACCTCGCGATTGATCGATCGCCCGGTTCGCCCCTTGTTCCCCGAATGGTTTCACGACGAGGTGCAGATTCAAAGTTTCGCCTTGTCGAGCGATCGCCAAAACGACGCGGACGTGTTGGCGATCAATGGTGCCTGTGTGGCGCTGGGGTTGTCGCCACTGCCGTTCCAGGGTCCCTTGGCCGCGGTGCGGTTGGGGTTGGTCGACGGGCAGTTTGTGCCTTTCCCCACCCAAGATCAGTTAGAGCACAGCGAGTTGGACCTGGTGGTGGCCGGCAGCCGAGCTTCGATCTTGATGATTGAGGGTTTTGCCCGGGAGCTGCCCGAGGACCGCATGCTGGCGGCGATTGCCCAGTGTCACGAGGTGATTCGCGAACTGATCGCGCTACAGGAAGAGTTGTTTGCCAAGGTGGGCGTGGAGAAGAAGGTCTACACGCCGCCACCGGCGAACCCGTTCGGCGGCCCGTTGTCCCAGAAATACACGTCGGCTTTTCGCTCGGTCAAGCAGACGGCCGGCAAGCAAGCGCGGGCCGACGCGGTCAAGCAATTGAAAATGCAAGCGCAGGCCGAATTGCTGCCCGACGCGGCGGCGGCGTCGGCGGCCGATGTGCAGGCGTTTGGCGCGGCGTGGCACGATCTGGAATCGCGCGTGGTGCGCGACTTGATCATGGCTGGCACGCGTGCCGATGGCCGCTCCAGCAAGGCGCTGCGCGATATCGACTGCCTGGTCGATGTTTTGCCGCGCGTGCACGGTTCGGCGGTGTTCCAGCGGGGTGAAACCCAGGCTTTGATTACGGTGACCCTGGGCACGCCGCGCGACGAGCAGCGTGTGGACGGCCTGATCGAGGAGTACAGCAAGCGGTTCATGTTGGACTACTACTTCCCCCCGTTCTCGGTGGGCGAAACGAAGCCGATTCGCGGCCCGGGCCGGCGCGAGATTGGCCACGGCGCGCTGGCCGAACGCAGCGTCAATCCGGTGATGCCCAGCCCGGAAGAGTTTCCTTACACGGTGCGGGTGATTTCCGACATCCTGGAATCGAACGGTTCGAGTTCGATGGCCTCGGTGTGCGGTGCCACGCTGGGCCTGATGGCCGCGGGCGTACCCATCTCCAACCCTGTGGCGGGTATTTCGATCGGGCTGGTGAAGCAGTCGGAAGACCAATGGACGCTGTTGACCGACATTATCGGCGACGAGGATCATTTCGGCGACATGGATTTCAA
>CAYSXM010000328.1:0-5542 GCA_964434905.1 uncultured Pirellulales bacterium
CATCCCTCGTACCCACTCACTGTCAAGAAATCGCCGCAAGCCGGCATCGTGAACGAGCGCACCGGAAACGATTGCACGGTCCCGCCTGCGTTGCTGACTGCGACACGATACTCCCAGGTCTGACCGCAGCGCAGTTCGATGATCTGCGAGATATCCTGCTCCGCCGGCGTTGCCGCGAGGGACTGTGCGCTACTCGCGGCGTAGGGCGTTGTCCCCTGCAGCCTGTACTCGAAGATCGCGGAGAACGGCAGGCCGTTGCTGGCGATTCGCGCGTTGAGCACGGTGTGGAACAGTCCTGGCGGTGCGTTGCCGACGCTGACCACGGTTGCCGGCGGGCAGGCGGCAGTAGTGAACGGCGCTTCGACCCAGGCGCTGGTTCCCGCTGCAGTTTCTGCGCGCACGCGGAAGCGATGGGCGATGGCGCACGTGAGTCCGCCGAGCACCGAGGACACCAACTGGCCCGCATCGCTGGCACCGAGAGGCGCGGTGGCCGAGGGCGTCCAACCGGGCTCCACCTCGCGACGAGACTCAAACCTTGCGAGCCCATCGATCCCCGAGGTGTTGGCGGTCGCGCCGGCCGTAGCCCCGAACGGCGTGATCGCGGACACGGTCGGCGTCACGATCGTCGGCGGGCAGGCGAAGGATCGGAACGCGAACGGGCCGTCAGCCGTGGTCCCGGCGGCGTTGGCGGCGCTCACGCGGAACTGGTAGTCGATGCCACAGTCCAGCGCCGGCGTGTCCGCGATTCTCGGCTGCACGTCACTGGCATCCGGTACATTCTGGGTGGGCAGCGCGGTCCAGTCGCCGAACGGCAATGCGCGGTACTCGAAGACCAGCGCAGTCGACGAGCCGTTGGTCGCGACGCC
Source organism: uncultured Pirellulales bacterium (assembly GCA_964434905.1). GTDB lineage: Bacteria > Planctomycetota > Planctomycetia > Pirellulales > CAYNRE01 > CAYSXM01. Next base: position 867 of record CAYSXM010000328.1, read on the forward strand.
GACGGAAAATGTCGTCGTCAGGTTGGCGTTGGGCGTGGCCAGCAGCGACTCCAGGCGCGGCGGAACCGGTGGACAAGCGGAGGTGTTGAACGGCGCGCCGGTATCGGTGTCGATGCCCACGCTGTTGCTGGCCGTGACCTGCACCTGGTAGGTCGCGCCGCATTCAATATCTGCCAACGCGGTGCTGGCGGTCTGCGGTGCGGGTGCGTCTGCCAACTGTTGCTGCTCGAAAAGCGCGAAGCCGCCGCCCACGCGCTGGAAGCGAAACTCGACCCGAGTATCGCCGCCATTGGTGCGCACGTCGGATGCGACGTTTGCGCCGCTGGAGCCCGGCGCGCCGATCAGGCGCGTATTGGCGGCGTCGGGCGGCGTCGAAGTGGTCTCCGGTACAAGCGTGAGTGCAACCGGTGCGCTGAACCCGCCGGCAGGGACGAACACAGGAGCTGCGAGGCCGTCGATGTAGCCGTCCTTGCGCGCAGACAGCAGGTACTCGCCCGCAAGCAGCGCCTGCAACTCGAAGCTGCCGTCGGCGGCCGAGGGATCGCCGGACACCAGCGCGTTGTCGCTCGCGCGGCGCAGGAGCACCGCTGCGTCCGCGACCGCCGCACCGCCGACGCTGCTAAGCACCTGGCCAACCGCGTAGCCGGGGTCCGGCGCATTCGGGTCGATGACTCGGATCGCGTAAGCACCGGTGTTTGGTCCCACTGAAGTCACCTGCAGGTAGTGCAGGCCATCGGTCGCTACGCCGGGTACCAGCAATTCCGCCGGCGTGCCGTTGTCGAGGCTCTCGGCCGAGTCCAGGAACGTACCAGTCGGCGAGAGCAACGCGACCTGCACCCGGGCGGAGGCATCCGGATAAGCCTCGATCTGGTAAAGCGGTCCGGGAACGAGGTAGACCTTCTGATGGTCCACGTCCTCGAAAGTAGCCACGACGTGGATCTGTGGGATGGCGCCGAGGCTGATACCCGCGGCAGATGCCCGCGTGCCGTCGTTTTCGAACGCAGCCGCCGACACGCCATAGGCACCAACGCTGCCGTCGAGCGCGGTGATGCGCAGGAAGTAGTCGCCGCCGGGGCGGCCTGGAAAGTCACGGGTCAGGCGTAGTTCGAAACCCACAACCTGGCCGCGCTGGGTTGCAGTGCGACTGAGTAACAGTGTGGTCCCGTTGCGGTCGTAAAAGTCGATTCGCAGTCGCGGGCCAGTGCGCGGCATGCCGTAGCCCGGTGGCGTGGGCGCAGCGCCGATCTCGTACAGTCGCGCCTGCTCCAGGGAAACCCGCAGCCAATCGACATCGCCGGCTGGCGCGACTGTCTTCAGTCGCAGGTCGGGGCCAACCAGCAGTACGCTCGCCTGAGCAGCCGTATCGTCCGGTTCATCAGGGTCGGGGTCCTGAGCGTGCACTGGCGCTGTCGCGTATGCCAGCACCAGCAGCCACGCCGCGACCCGCGCGCGCGGAACCACTGGCCCCGATCGCAGTAGGGCATTCGCGCCGTCCACCTACCGGCACTCCGAGGTCGCCGCGGCCGCTGCCGCCCCTCCCAACAATACACGGCTGCGGCCATCGACCGCAGTGGCGCAGCGATCGGCGGTCACACTGTTCTCTGCGACCGGGCTTGGCTCGACCGCCGGCAGCAGTGCAGCAAGGTCAACCTCCGGGGTCGCGAAAGTGACCGTGCCATCGACGCCCAGTTGCGAGCTGGCCTCGATCACGCTCGTTGCACTGAATATGATGTATTCAGCATTGATTCCGATGTTGCCGCCGTTGCCGCCGAACGCATTGGCCTGTATGCGGCTGTCACGCGCGATTAGAAACTCGGGACGGGCGGAGGGGTCGCCCAGCGCAATATTGCCGCCGTTACCCTGTCCTGAGCGCACTGAAGTCTCGATCGTGCTCTGCTCCAGCCGGATGTCGCCAGGAGTGATCACACGGATATTGCCGCCATCGGAAAGCTCGGCCGCGGTGGTGATATGCGCGCGATCGATCAAGATGCTACCGTCGCCGCCGTTACCTCGGGTGTCGATCTCGATGTCGCCGGCAAAGCCGGTGCCGAGCGCCTCCGCGGACAAGCGCGCACCGTCATCCAGGACCAGGCTGCCCACGTCGAGGTCGATACTGCCCCCATCCCCCCCCGCCGTGCTGCGACTGTCGATCGCCGATCCGCTGGTGATCTGCGCCGCGGCCGCGTCGATAACGATCGCGCCAGCGTCGCCTGCGCCGTCGCTGGTGCTCTCGATCGCCGCCTGGCGGTCGACAAGAACGGTACCCGCGACAATCCGGATCGCGCCGCCGTTGCCGCTGCCGGCCGCGGCGGTCGACACCAGCGCACTGTCGGTCGGCGCACCGACCCCGGTGCCGATCAGTTCGAAGCGTTCCTGCGCATTGATCGTGATACTACCGCCGTTGCCGGTGCTGCCGGTGAAAGTGGACGCGGTCAGGGTCGCGTTGTCCAGGACGCGCACATTGCGCCCGCTAAGCGCAATAGCGCCGGCGTCGCCGGCACGCAGTGTCTGCGCCACGATGCTGGCGTTGTCGCGCAGGATCAGGTCCTCGCTGGCGTCAACCTGCACCGTGCCGCCGTCGCCCTGCTGGCGTGCAGTGGTGCGCAGGCCCGAGTCGTCATGCAGGGTGACGCTGCGTCCACTGAGGCGGATGTTGCCACCGTCGCCGCTGGCGAAACTCTCGGACCGCAGCGTGCTGGTACCAGAGAGGTCAATCGACGGCGCGCGCACCGAAATGTCGCCAGCGCGACCCGCCCCGCGGCTGGCAACCGTAACCAGCGAGTCGCCGCGCAGCGCGACCGACTCCCGGAAGTCGAGATCGATGCTGCCGCCCGATTCGGCGCCACGCGTCTCGCTGCTGATCGCTCCCGAATCGGACACCAGGCGCGCACCACGCAGGAGTACGCTGCCGCCGGCCGCGGTAGTGCCGTTGACGTTGAGATTGCTGTTGAGCAAGGAGATATTGTTAGCACCGCGTGACAGGTACACCTCGCCTAGCCGCCCGAAGGAGGTGTAATCGATCACGCCGTCGGCGCCGATCCGGGCTTCGCCAGGCGCGGCCACCGCGCCGACCTGGATGCGACCCGAAGGCACATCGATGCGCGCGTCATTGATCCGAATGTCGCCGCCGACCAGAGCCACCTGCCGGCCACTGCGCGCGACCAGTCGCGTGCCGTCGAGGGCGATTGCGGCGGCGCTGGTGCCGCCGAAACCGAATGCGCTTGGTGCGGCCGCAACCAACACTGAACGCGAGGGATCCGCCGCGTCGAAGCGCCCCGCGCCGCTGCCGCTTCCGAGCACAAGGTAGGTGGCGGTGGTCAGATACACGGAGCCCGGCACGTCGATCGACGCACCACCGCCGAATACCAATCCTGATGGATTCACCAACCAGAGATTCGCCGCCGTGGGCCCGACCACGCGCACCGCGCCGTTGATAGTCGACGGCTGGCCGCCGGTGATGCGCGCGATCACGTTGAAGAGGTTCGGGGCACCGAGAAAAGTCGCGCCCTGCCCCGCTGCGATATCGAATTGGCGGAACGAGTGGAAGAGGTTCTCGCCGACCCGACGGCCGAGGTCTTCCGTAATCTGGAACTGTGGGCCGGAGAGGTTGGTCGCCGCGCCGACCGTGCCATCGGTGGCAACCTGTGCGTGGGCGGGGCTAACCCAGAAACCGGCGAGCAAGCCGAGTGAGATCGCGGTGCGCAGCGTGCTCATGGCGTGCCCTCCGCGGCGGCGCCGAAGCGCCAGCCAAGGGAAAAGAGTATACCGTCGTCCTGCAGGTCGCGTTCGGCGGCGCGGAAGTCCTGGAATCCGTGAGCGACGGCGAGTTCGCCGAACCATGACGGGTCCGGATTCCAGCGCAGCACCATGCCGATGCTGGAAAGTTCCTGCGGCGACGGTGGGTAGCCGTCTGCGTTCCAGCCGCGGCCGGCGTCGACGAACGCTCCCCATGACAGGCCCCAATCGTCGCCGGCGCGGCCTGCGAACGGGCGGCGGTACTCGACGCTCGCGCGCCAACCGTTGTCGCGCACCACCTGGTTCTGGCGGAAGCCGCGCACCGACCAGGCTCCCCCGAGGGTGTATTTCTCTAGCGGCAGCAGGCTGCGGTTGGTCAACTGCAGGTCGAGCGCAGCGATGAACTGCGCGCCGCTTTCGTCCGACAGCCGTTTGGCATACTGCGCACTGGCGGCCAGCGTGGTGAAGCGGCCGTCCGGCAGCCCGCTATTGCGCGTGGGATCGAAAAGGTCAATGCCGTGGCTCAGCCGCGCGCGCAGCAGGAGAGCGTCATCCGCACCGCGCCAAAGCGAGTCGTAGGCCAGCCGCAGCGCGGTGACTTCGGCGCGGCCGTCCTGCACTCCGGGCGCGAAGGAGAACGGCAGCCCGAGCAGGGACGTGCGACTGCGCTGGTTGTCGACGCTGAGCGTGACGCCGGCCTCACGCGCAGCCGACTGCAGCAGCCGCCGTTCGATGCCGATCGACCAGCGGTATGCGTCGCTCTCGATGTCGATGCGATCGAAGGGCTCCTCGATCACCGCTGCGTCATTCCGTGAGCCGCCCACCACCACCGACCATGGCGAGCGGAACAGCGGAATGCGCCAGTCGCCGCCGACGTCGTCCAGGCCCTTGGTGGCAGCGTAGTAGACCGACAAGCGGTCCGAGAGACCCAGGAAGCTCAG
>CAYSXM010000329.1:0-5542 GCA_964434905.1 uncultured Pirellulales bacterium
GCAATCGGCCCTGACTCACGTATTCACCAATACGCTGCGCGGGCCGATCGCGGTTTTCCTTGCAGCCGCAACACCTTCGATTCCTCGCGACGAAGTTCATGAATAATCCGGGATCTTCGCAAACGCGTGGTCGAGTCGTTGACACGACATGCGCAATCCCCTGCGCAACGCCTACATTTCGCGAATTCGACATGGGCTTCGCGTTGCAGCTAATGCAGATCTGACTTTGTCAGCATTGCCTGAAAAACACGGCACGAGCGGAGCCAACACTTCGGAAATGTTCACCAGGATCAAACGTTGCGGGTTCCAGGTCGTGATGCTCCATCACGCCGAAGCGATCTTGAAACATGATATGTCCCGGGCAGTTGTTGAGTTGGAGCAGATCTTGCTGGCCGTGTCTCTTCCGGTGGAAGAATTGGTGCGCGGCGGCGGAGGGGAGGCGGACATGACCCAGCGAACGCGGCATTCCCGTCACGATGCCGGTTGGATCAAACACCGCTTTGAAATCAATAAGACGGTCGATTGACAACCAAAAGAGTCGATGTCGCACGAGGTCGATCATGTCCGTCGCTCCGAGGCGGGTGTCTTTGCCTTGGAAATCGAATGGAACAACAAGGATCCGTTTTTCGATCGCGATCTGGAAAACTTCAAGCGACTACACGCCGGAGGTGCCATCTCGGTTGGCGGCATCATTACCCGTGGCACCAGTTTGCAAGACTCTCTACGCACGATCATTGCAAGTTTCGCCAGAAGGAACAGGATTCGTTGTACCGCCGACTTGAACCGTTACGACGTCCCAACTCCACGTCACAAAACTGATCGACATGGCCCGAAGTCCACGGGAGATTTCGCGGACGGATGGGCAAGTCATTTCGTCTCCGACAAGTTTGGCGAGGCGACCACTCACTGGCGCAAGCTCGAAGAACGTGTGCAACGTTGCATGGGCAACCCGTGTCCCTCGGTATTGATCGGCATTCCCAGTAGAGTTTTGGTTGATTAGCCGAACTGATTCACGAAAGAGCGACAAATGTCCGGCCACGTAGTCCGAGTCACCGAGCCGAAACCCGCTCAAGACTTGCAGGCGAGAATTCGTGGACAATTCTCGACGATCTTGGCGGATCCGCCCTGGCAATTCCAGAATCGAACGGGAAAGGTTGCGCCCGAACACCGGCGGCTGTTGCGCTATCCGACAATGGAGTTGCGTGAGATCATGGAGTTGCCAATCGCCAAATTGGCGGCCGCCAAATCGCACCTTTATCTCTGGGTCCCCAATGCCCTGCTTCAGGAAGGGCTCAGCGTCATGGCCGCTTGGGGTTTCACGTACAAATCCAACCTCGTGTGGTACAAAATGCGCAAGGATGGCGGACCCGATGGCCGCGGCGTGGGATTCTACTTCCGAAACGTGACCGAATTGGTGCTGTTTGGTGTACGCGGCAGCATGCGCACTCTGACTCCCGGACGAACTCAGGTCAATCTGTTTCACACGCGCAAGCGTGAGCACTCGCGGAAGCCGGACGAAATCTTCGACCTGATCGAGGCCTGTTCGCCGGGGCCATTCCTGGAAGTATTCGCGCGATTTCCTAGGCCCGGCTGGACCCAATGGGGTAACGAAGACGTCGAGGAGAACTCCTTCTTTGGCGTGGCACGAAGAAAAGGCCATGTCCATCGGCAGCTTCGTCTGGTAGACGCGCCGCGCGGATATGGGCGCTAGTGGCGACTCGGAACTGGCCTGTTGCCGTGCCGGCTCACCACGTATCCACGCGCATCTAGGTCGCAACCCCTTGGGGGACGACTTCGACCAGCGCAGGCCGTTGGCGTAGCCGGCACCGGCAAACAATGGCTACCGGCCGCCGGTGCTGGCGATTGGCCAAAACGGTCCGGAATACGGCTCCGCTATCGGGTGCCGCCACCTCGACGCCATCGTCGCACCCTCAGCGGGGCCAAATCGGTCAGGTCTCTCTGGGAACTTTTCTGTACGGTCGCTCGTCGAAGGCCTTAGACCGTTGCGGCGCGTTGTCCAGCAGCGGTCTTCGTTACAGAAAAAGCGTGTTGGGGCCATCCCCCCATGGCCCAGGCACACCGGTTCAGCCGGCCCCGACCGTGCCGGAACATTCCAGCGGAGATGTTCGCGATGGTGACGTACACTGGCAATCGTATTTCCGTCTCAGTGTTGGCGTGGGCGTGCTTGGCCATGGGAACTGTGGCCGTCGCGCCAGGTCAAGGAGTCCTGGTAGTGGAAGATGCCGGGCAGAGCGTGCGATTGCCGCGCCCGTTGCCTGCCTCGGCGCCGGCCGATTGGACTTATCGCATCAAGGAACTTTCAGTGCATGCTCGGCTGCGCGACCAGGCGGCCCAGGTGCGCGTGTCGCAAACATTCGTCAACCCTGGCAGCGTGACGATGGAAGTCGCGTTTGTCTTTCCGCTGCCCTACGACGGCGCCATCGAGCGGTTAACGCTCATGGTCGATGGTCGCGAACTGCCGGCACGCTTGTTGCCCGCGGACCAGGCTCGGGCGATGTACGAAGAGATCGTCCGCAAGAATCGCGACCCGGCGCTGCTCGAGTGGATGGGAACGGGCCTGTTCAAGACCAGCGTGTTTCCGGTGCCTCCGGGTGCCGAGCGGCGCGTCACGCTCGAATACACCCAGGTATGCCGGATGGATAGCGGGCTGACCGAGTTCTTGTTTCCGCTGAGCACCGCGAAATATACCGCGGCGCCTGTCGAACAGGTCGATCTGACGTTGTCCTTGGAAAGCCAGATTGCGATCAAGAACATCTACAGCCCCACGCATCAGGTAACCATCGAGCGGGCCGATCCGCGGCACGCAGTGGTGAAATTCAGCGCCGCGAATCAAACGCCCCGCGACGACTTTCGGGTGTTGTTCGATGTCGACGCCGGCGCGCTGGGCGCCACCGTGATGAGCTATCGCCCCGACGACAAGGACGACGGCTACTTCCTGCTGTTGGCCAACCCCCAGGTGGCACCTGGCAGCGCGGCAGCGGCCAAAACCGTGGTGTTCGTGGTCGACCGCTCGGGAAGCATGAGTGGCGACAAGATCGAACAAGCCAAGGGGGCGCTGCGGTTTGTGCTGAATAACCTGCACGCCGGCGATCTGTTCAACATCGTGGCTTACGACAGCGCGGTGGAATTGTTTCGGCCGGAGTTGCAGAAATTCGACGACGCCACTCGTGCGGCCGCGCTGGGTTTCGTCGACGGATTGTTTGCCGGCGGGGCCACGAACATCGACGCGGCTTTGACATCGGCGCTCGGCCAGTTGGTCGATTCGGCACGCCCGAACTATGTCATCTTCCTGACCGACGGACTTCCCACCGAGGGTGAACAGAACGAATCTCGAATCGTGGTCCAATCGGAAAGCAGCAACAAAGTGCGAGCCCGCGTGTTCCCGTTTGGAGTAGGCTACGACGTGAACAGCCGTTTGCTCGACAAGCTGGCACGAGCCAATCACGGACAAACCAGCTTCGTGCGCCCGAACGAGAACATAGAAGATCAGGTCAGCCGATTGTATCGTCGCATCGAGTCGCCAGTGCTGACCGATGTGCAATTGAACTTCGCGCTCGACGGCGGCGAAGGGGCGCCGGTCAATCGACTTTATCCCTCGGGCACGTTCGACTTGTTCGCAGGCGAGCAGTTGGTGGTGGCGGGGCGATACCGCCGACACGGCGCGGCGAAACTGACGGTGTCTGGTAGCGCCGGTGGGCAAACGCAAACGTTTGAGTTTCCCGTCAACCTGGTCGAGCACAGCGCCGACTCGTCGTTCGGTTTTGTGGAAAAAGTGTGGGCTACACGACGTGTGGGAGAGATTATCGACCAGCTCGATCTCAAGGGGCGCAACGAAGAGCTGGTCAAGGAACTGGTCGAATTGGCCACACGGCACGGAATCTTGACCCCCTACACCTCGTTTCTGGCCGACGAGACCACCGATCTGGCCGATGTGCGAGCCAACACGGCTACGGCCGGGGTCGCCGTGAGGCAGCTCGACGAAGTGGCCGGCCAGCGCTCGTTCTACCAGCGTGCCGCCAAGGCGGCATTGCAAAACGCGGAATCCGCAATGCCGGCCCTCCCAGCCGCCGGGAGTGGTGGTGGCTTGCCTGGCGAAGTCGATGCGCCGGCGCTCTCGGCCAGCGTGGCGACGAGCTTACAGAACATCGGTCAGAAAACTTTCTACCGTCGCGACAACCAATGGTTCGATTCGACGGTCACCGAGGCCCAACGCCAACGCGCCGTGCGGGTGGTGCAGTACAGCCGAGAGTATTTCGACCTGGCCGCCTTGAACGGCAAGGAACTGGCAAAGTACCTGGTCTTCGACGAACCCGTGTTGGTAAACCTGCGTGGGCAGTGTTATCAAATCGAGCCGCCAGCGAGTTCGATGTAAGCCGCGAGCAACTTGCTAGTGGAGCGTTGAATTCCTCGACGGGTCGCTGGTAGCCAGGGCAAACCCAACCCTTGCCCCGCTCCCCCACTGGGAGGATTCGACGCCACGTTCGACCGGGCTTTCGGGACTTGTCCGCATGACGCAAAGCGGGTACACTCCGTGGTTTACACGAAGTCTAAACTACCGCCATCCGGGGGGCGGCTGGCCACGAGTATCGGCCGCCGTCACTAGATAGTGAATGAGGGCGCCGGGTCATGAAAAAGGGCATCCATCCGCAATACGTGGAGACGATGGTTCGGTGCGGATGTGGCAACACGTTTACCACGCGCAGCACCGTAAAGGAACTTGCGGTCGACATCTGCAATGCTTGCCACCCGTTTTACACTGGCAAGCTGAAATACGTGGATACGGCCGGTCGGATTGAGAAGTTCCAAAACAAGTTTGCCAATAGCGGCTATGCTAGCCTGAAACGAGCCAAGAAGGCCCCCGCCAAGGCTGAATCGTAACCGAGCGACGGCCCACGCCTGTGCGGCTGGCCAGCGGAGCTGGCGCGTGCGGCTGGCCAGCAGGGCCGGCGCGTGCGGCCTTCGATGGTGCCGCATCGTCCGACCGGAGTCGTGATTCTGGCCAGTTCGCAGCGAGTGCGCCGGGGAGCAGTTTCGGCACACCGCCATGGCCCTGGTCTGGTCTTGGAACTGACAACCTGCGGAGGTCTGGTTGGGGTGCCTGGGTTCCAGACCAAGTGCGTTTCAGGAAGCTTCCGTCGACATTTGGTCCCGAGCGGTCAACGAGGCCCTGCCAAGGTCTGCCGCATGCGACCTGCCGCGGGGAAACGTCACCCAGCCCGGGCAGAGCGTGTGACGGCGGTACTAGTGGAGCGTCGACCCAGCTTGGCTGGGTGACGCGGAACGACCCCGAACCCGCAAGGGGTTGGGGGCAAAAAAACTTCTAGTGCAGCGGGACTTGCGTCGGTCTCGTCAAAGGACGACGAACGCCGCACTAGACCAACGGAATGGTGACCCGCGGGGCTGGCTGACCTCACCCCCTTGCCAGAGTTACTTCGCTTTCTGGCGAGACACTCGACGTTAGGCAACGCGACGATGGATCTGCGAAAGCTGCTCGAAGAAAAACTAGCGCGATTCGCGGAGT
>CAYSXM010000330.1:0-5536 GCA_964434905.1 uncultured Pirellulales bacterium
ACAGTACGGCCAGCCGGCCCGCCAGGTCGAGGTCGCCCGTCAGTTCGACAAGCGGGGCGGCGTGTTCGATCACCAGCAAGGCATCGAGCAGCGCCTCGCGGGCGTAGAACATGCGTGCGGCGCGCAGATAGCGGTCGGCGGCGTGTGCCGGTTGGCCCGCCATTTCGTAGGCCTCCGCGGCATCGAAAAACGCCAGGGGAATTTCGCGGAAGTGACTGGCTCTGCGGAACAGTTCGGCTTCAAGGTCGAATCGTTCGGCCGCGGTTTGAGGTCGCCCCGACAACAGCTCGATGCGGCCTGCCACGCGCTCGACCTCGGCGCGGGTGGCCAGGTCGGGCTCGCGTTCGACGCGCGACACCACCTCGCCGAGGGCCTGCTGTGCGGCTCCCACGTCTCCCACATCGCAAGCCAGGTTGGCGCGCAATAGCCAAACGTGTTGCGCGGTCTCCGCGGAATCCTCGCGCCGTTCATGGCGACAGTCGTGATGCGGGCCGAGAGGGAGCTTTTCGGCCAGCTTTTCCCAGCGTTCGGCAGGTGGGTCGAGGTGGCAACACGCAGCACAGGGTGGGGAGACCACCAATCGGGCCAAGGGATCGGGTTGGTCGGCGGCGACATAGGTGACGCGGCGCTGGCGGGCCGAGGTGCGCAGCGCCACGGCGTCGGCAAGGTTGGCCGCTTCGTCTAGGTAGCCCTGGCGGCGAGCCAACTGGGCCTCGAGCAGCCAGACATCGGCGTCGCTCCGCTGCAGCCGGGCCAACTCGGCGCGCGCTTCGGCGAGCCAGGCACGGGCTTCATCGTAGCAGCCATTGGACGCCAGGCAGGCGGCCAGATTGTAAGCATTGCGGCTCGTTTCCTCGGGATCGTCAATTCCCCAGGCGCGCTGGATGGCACGTCGATAGTGTTCGAGCGCAGCGGTATCGGCGCCTTCGGCAAAGGACTCTTTGCCGGCCTCGCTGTGGCGCAGCACTTCGCGGTCGACCGGCGGCGGGTCGCGTGAAAATAGCTTGCAGCCGGCGCCCCAAACAAGGACGCCCGCCGCCAGCACCATCAGCACGGTGTTGCGCGGGACCAGGGTGGAGGAGTTCATGGCCAGGCGTCCCCTCGCCCCACCTCGGCCGGCGCAATGGTTTCGCTATGCTCGGGGTCGTCGATGAAGCGTCGCAACAGCCAGTGGCTGCGCAGGCCGTCGAGCACGTCCTCGGCCGAATCGAGACCGCCTTGAAGCTTGTCGACCGTACCCGGCAATTGGTCGGTTTCACGACGAATTTGCTCGACCGCCTGTTGGCTGGAATTGAGAACCGATTGGGCCTGGTCGGCCAGCGGCTTGAGTTGGGGGGAGAATTCCCCGAGGTCGGTCACCACGCGAGCCAGGTTGGTGTTGGTTTCGTCGAGGTGCTGTGTCGTGACCTGGAACTGCTGGAATGCCGGAACCATGGCGTCGCGGACCGTGTCGAAGTCTCCTTTTATTGCTTTCATGGCGGCCACCACCTCGTCGAGACGGTCGCCGGGGGGTTTCTCCGCCACGATTTCGATACGGTCGCCTTCGCCCAGAAGTTGCAGTTGGTTCGTGCCGCGGAGGATTTCAAGATAGGCCTCTCCGGCACCGGCCAGATGCCGACGGATATGAGCGACCGATCCGGCGAACACAGGCCAGTCGGGGTTTTCGCGAATGGCCAATTCGATCAGCAACTGGTTGCCAGGCAAGTCGGCCTGGGGCGAATAGCGAATTTGCGAAACCGTGCCGACCGAGTGCCCTAGCAGCACGATTTCTGAACCACGCTTCAGACCGTCGAGTTCCTGCTCGGGCAACATGGCGCGCAAGTGATAGGTGCGCACGAACCACTCTTGGCGTCGTGCCACGAGCACAATGGTCGCCACGAGCAAAATCGCTACCAGAATGAACAGCGAGCCCACCAGTTGATTCACATAGCGCAGCTTGAGTGATTTGTTCATGGGGTTGGCTCCGAGACCTGGCGCCACAGCGCGTGATCGATTTCGTAACGCGCGGTAGGGCACAGACGGGGGTGGGTCACCAGGCGGTGGTCGCCGGTAATCCACAACACCGCCGCGCCGCGCTGTCGGGCAGCGGCCACTTCGTCGACCAGGTTATCCAGCGCGTCGAGTTCGACGTCCTCGCCGGGGTGCTCGAGCAGCAGAAGTCGGGGTTGTCCCAACAGGGCGCGCACCCACTGCGATCGCTGTAGAATGTCGGCCGAGAGATTGGCCGGACGCCCTCGCGGTGTTTGATGAAGTTGGAAACGTTTCGCGAGGATATCTGCCTGCTGTTCCAATTCGGCGTCTGTCCGCCGCGTATGGTGGCGTTGGGCCAGGACCACGTTTTCAACCACGCTCAGGTTGCTAACCCAACCCCACCCCTCGAACACGCGGCCGATGAGGCCACGTCGGCGGGCCTGCGCCGCGGGGTCGCGATCGCTCCAGGATTGACCTTGGAAACGCACTTCACCCGATTGAGCAAGGGTCAGTCCGACGGCCGCCGGGGCCAACGGCAGCCCCAGCCGGCGATGCAACGTGCGTACCAGGGCACATTGGCCAGGCGCCAGTGAACAGCGCACCTCGCGCAGCGCCATCCAGTGCGGCGCTTCACCGGGCAAGGTGGCGTCGCGGAACTCGAGCACCGCGGGGTCGCTGGTGGACTGGCTCACGTAACCTCGAAAATCAAGATCCGCCCGTAGACCATTAGCGATAGCAAGGCGGAAACCAAGAACACCGCCGATAGCGAACGTACGGCGCTGCGGCTGGCGGCCTGGGGAACCTCGGTCATGGCGCGTCGCACATTCAAACCCTCGAGCGTGCTAATGACGCCGATGAATAGGCCAGCCAGCAAGGTCTTGGGCAGGAAAAACAACAGATCGTCTCGTGACACGTCGGCGACCAGTCGGTTGAAAAACTCGTGGGGCCCCGATTCAAACATTCCCATGAGCGCGCCCACCAGATAGCCGCAGGAAAACGTGGCAGCAATTTGCACCACCGCCAGGCAAAACACGGCACAGGCCACGGCCACCACACGCGGCACCACCAGGTAGGACATGGGGTCGAGCCCTTGGGAGTCGAGCACGTCGATTTCACCTGCCAAGCGCATCGTGGCCAGCTCCGTGGCGATGGCGGTGCTGCTGCGGACGATGACCACCAGCGTGGCCAACAACGGCCCGAGTTCGCGAACCATGGCCTGCCACAAGAAGGGTTCGATGATTCCTTCTTCTCCTCCGACCTTGCGCAACCACATTTCGGCCTGCACTACTAGCAACACACCCATCGGCAGGCTCAATCGCAACACAAAGGGAAGTGCCTCGACCGCCGTGAACAATAGTTGGCGGACCAGCACGTCGCGGCTCGCCCTGGTCCAGGTCGAGGGGCGCAACGCGAGCCAGACCACCGCCGCTGCGGTCGCGACCAGCTCGGCGGCAAAAGACCAGGCCAGCGACACACGGCCGCCGGCTCGGTCTAGCTGAACCAGCACAGGCTCGAAGGCGATCCACAGGCCACGACGCGCCAACCGCAGGACAACCGTTACCTTGGGTACCACACGCACCTCCACCCTGTTCGTTCGACACGCTCCAGGCGGACCGCTGAGAAGAATCGTCTTGGCCCGCAGAACCGGTACAGTTTCTCGCGTTCCGGCGCGGCAGGAACGGGGCTGGGGTCGCGCACGACGCGCTATCGAGAACGCGTGTCAAAGTGGGCAGGCCAGGCTGCCTTTGACGTGTCGGCAGGGGGGAACGTCTGGCAAACGATTTAGCCGCACGCGTCCCGGGAGGTAAATCGCCCAGATGGCTGACAGTCCGTTGAAAGATCCCATCGTGGCATTTTTCAACCTCGCCCAGTGCGGAGCGCAGCTCCGCGCGGCTCGCAAAACAACGACCTGTGTCGCTATTCTGCCATCGCATCCAGGCGATGGCTCAGGCGCGAGGAATTCGTCAACCGGCTGCTGAGGCACCAGTTGGCGACACCTAGCGCAGCCGAGCGCGCAGCGCCGTGATGCCGATTTCGGCCACTTGTCGGGGAGCCGTTTGCCAGAACTGGGGGTTCATCACTTCGAGCGATACGTAGCCGTCGTACCCGATGTCGGCCAATGCCGAGAGAATCGGTTCGAGTAGGAAGTCGCCGTCGCCCGGCAGAATACGGTCGCTGTCGGTAGCCAATTCGCGCGGTTGACCTGCCAGATCGCAGAGCTGGACATGGAACAGGTTCTCGCGCGACAGGTAGCCCAGATCGTCGGGTTTGCTCGGTCCGATGTAGTAGTGGAACAGGTCGAGGCACAAACCGAGGTTCGGCTCGGCGACTTCAGCGATCATGGCGGCCGCGGTTTGCAGATTGTTGGCAAACGTGGCGTTCCCCTGAAATTCGAGCGCCAGGCGCACGTCGTGCTTGGCAGCCTCGACGGCGGCCTGCCCCAACGACAGGCTAACCCGGTCAAGGTCGCTTTGTTCCAGGGGGCCGAATAGATCGGCGGCCACGACCAGCGTGGCGATTTTCAATTGCTGGCACAACTCTAAGCGGCGCGTGAAGTGGCTCCAGTGTTCTTGGCGGGCATCGCCCTGCGACAGTAACAGGCCCCCCTGATAGCTGGCCACCGGAGCGTCGAGACCGTGGCGCGTGAGCAACGTGCCGACCTCGTCGAGCGTGTGTGTCTTGAGAAACTCCTCGAGCTTGGTCAGCCAGATTTCCACAGCGCCGCAGTGTGCGGCCGCAAAGTCTTCGAGATCTTGCTCGAACGTGTTGGGTAGCGTGCAGACTTGACTGATGGCGGGCTTCATGGCACTCGGTACCTGTCCAGGTGTATCCACGGTCGGACGCGATGGGAAGAGAATCCGGCGCGCGATTTCGACTGTGTAGCGCGCGCCTAGTGAGCAGCAAAGGCTCCGCGCAGCACCAGGCCGGCCACGGTGGCACCAGCCAGCGTGGTGATAACGCCTCGGTGAAGGTAGAAAATCGCAGCCGCCGAGGCCAGGGTGATTGCCAGCGCGGGCACGTCGAGCGTGGCCACCACCGGCACGGGCCATTTCAGAGGCCCCCAAGTGGCCAGGTGAATTTCGCCGAAGAGCGTGGCCAGCCCCAGCCGCACGCCCAGGTTCAACACCACGCCCACCACCGCGGCGGAAATGGCGGTGAGCGAGGTCGAAAGCGCACGATTTTGGCGCAGCCGCTCCATGTAGGGTGCGCCGAGAAAAATCCAGAGAAAACAAGGGGTAAACGTGACCCAGGTGGTGACGACCGCGCCCCACAGACCGGCCACCTGGGGCGAAAACGGCACGGGGTCGCGATAGGCGGCCAGGTAGCCCACGAACTCGAGGACCATGATCAGCGGCCCCGGTGTCGATTCGGCGAGACCAAGTCCATCGAGCATTTCGGGCCCTGTAAGCCAGCCGAAGTGCCCCACGGCTTGCTGCTCGACATAGGCCAACACCGCATACGCGCCGCCAAAGGTGACCACCGCCGTTTGACTGAAGAATAGTCCCAACTTGGTAAGCAGATGATCGCGCCCCAGTGCCAGAGATAGGCCGGCAAGTGGCAGCCA
>CAYSXM010000331.1:0-5515 GCA_964434905.1 uncultured Pirellulales bacterium
GTTTTGCGATCGGCCCCGCCGAACTCGCAATTCGAGGGCGCCTTGGGCAGGCGAATCAGCCCCAGCGATTGGCCGTCGGTCGAAAACACCTGAATCGAACCAACGGCCGGCGCGGTCACATACAGCCGGCCTTGGCTGTCGACCGTTAGTCCGTCGCCACCGCGGTTCTGGCCCGCGGCTGGCTGCTCGAGCCGACACAGCACCCGGCCTTCGCCCAATTTGCCGGGCTGCACAATGGGGTACGCCCACAGGTCGGCGGTGGAATACGGCATGATGTACAGCACCGTCTGGTCTGGCGAGAGACAAACACCGTTGGGAAACGTCAGGCTGTCGATCAATCGGCTGGCTTCGCCCGTGGGTGCCACGTAGTACACGCCTGACGAATCTTGCGTGGCGTCGCCTTTACCCAGCTTGGGGTCGCTTAGGTAAACGCCCCCGGCGCGATCCACTGCCAGGTCGTTGGGCCGGATAAAGCGTTGCCCCTTGAACCCAGCACCCACGACCGAGATGGCCTTAGTGGCCAAGTCGATGGCGATAATCTGTCCCGTGCCTCCTTGGCAGCCCAGCAGTCGGCCGCGCGTGTCGAAGCACATGCCGTTGGTGAAATCGCTGTTTTCGAGAAACACCTCGACCTCGCCACCGGGGTTGGCTCGCAAGATTCGGCCGGTCGGTACATCGGTGAAATACAACTCTCCGGCAGTGTTGGCAGCGGGCCCTTCAGTGAATTTAAAGCCTTCGTGTACCAAGCGAATTTCTCCGGCCGGGCCGATTTGGGGAATCGCTGCAGCCGGGTCGGCGCCGAAAATTGCGCTCTCGAACGAAACAACAAACAGTGCAACGCACCATCGAATATTCCAATTGGTTCGCATGGTAGTTTTTTTCCCGCGAGGAATGGACGTGAATGCCGTAACGTGCAGGCGCGCCCCATAGCACTCGTCCGAAGGCACTTCTTCCAAACAGGGCGCGGAACCCGCGCTGGAATGATAGCCCAGCCTCGGGCGTCGGGCCATGGGGCGGAGCGGCGCACCGCACTTGGCGAGGTTGAAAAATGCCACGCTGGCATTTTTCCACGGACGGCTAGGATATCAGTCCTGCCGCGGCCTCGTCCGCCTCGACCCGTTGCACGTGCAGTGTGGGCAGTTGTACCAGGAATTCGGCTCCTTTGCTGGGGGCGCTATGTACCTCGATCCGCCCACGGTGTGCCTTCACAATCGCCTGACAAATGCTCAGGCCCAGGCCGGTGCCGGTCACTTCGCGTTCGCGGTGGCGTGAACGATCGGCGCGAAAGAACCGTTCGAACACGCGAGCCAAATCTCCCTGCGCAATGCCGGCGCCCGAATCGCGCACGCGGAATTCGACCCAGGTGGGATCGGCAGCGGTTCGCAGGTCGATGGTCACGTGTCCGCCGGCCGGCGTGAACTTGAGCGCGTTGTCTATCAGATTGTTCACCACCTGGCGCACGCCTGCCGCATCGCACCAACAGGTGACGGGGCCCGGCGGCGTCCAGCGCAGTTCGACCTCCAGTTCCTCGCTGGCTCCGCGAAACATTTCCACGGCTTTCGATACCAGTTCGTCTAGTCGAACCGGACTAAGCTGCAAGGCCCCCCCTCGTGCGTCAGCATCGGCCAACAACAGTAGCTGATTTACCAGGCTTCCCAGTCCGCGACACTCTTCGACCAACGAGTCGAGCAGGTCTTTGTATTCCTGCGTGCTGCGATCCGAATTCAGCGCCACCTCGACCGAGCTTTGTATCGCCGCCAGCGGTGAACGCAGCTCGTGGGCCGCATTGGCGATGAACTCGTTTTGCCCTGCCACATACAGCGCGATACGGTCCAACAGCGCATTGATGGTTTGCGACAAGCGATCCAATTCGTCGCCGGTGCCGCGCAACGGCAAACGCTCGTCGAGGCGACTGGGCCGCAGCCGAGAGGCCAGGCCGATGATGCGCCCCACCGGCGCCGTCGCGCGGCGGGCCAGCCAGTAGCCCGTCAGCGGTGCCAGGGCCAACAAGGGAGCAGCCACGAGCCCCATCATTTGCGTCACTCGATAGATGTCGGCGGTTACGTGTTCCAAGGTCCCGCCCACGCAGATCACCAGGCGTTGGCCATCGGCCGCCCGGGCTTGCCGGTAGGCCAGTCGATAGCTGCCGGAACTTCTCAGCACATTGGTCCGCGCGGCGGGGGCGGTTCCCGCCAGAAGCTGCGGCGCCCGCAAACTGTTGGCCAGGGTCTGGCCGTGGTCGTCGAGCAATTTCACAAACAAGGTGCGATGCTGGTGCCCTAACACCTTGCGATCGAATTCCTCGCCAATCGCGCGCAAGTCCGGATACATCCGCTCGACGGCCAACTCCATCTCCAAAGCGTGGTCGAAGAGTTCGTTGTCATTCTCGCGCACTAAAGTGATGCGCAACCCCTCGCGCACGGCTACCAGCGACACGGCCACGGTCAACACCACGACAAAGGTGTTCCAGGCGGCCAGCCGCGACCGAAGCGATCGCAGAAACCACGGTGGCATGCGCACTTGGTTGGCACTCGCGATGGAATGGTGGTCGCCATGGCCGGAAGCCGGCTGTGGCCGGGCCCGACTGCCCGCAGTGGCCCGCGCAGCCGCACCGTGCTATCTGCCGCTATCTGGCGCTATCTGGGCTATCTGAAGCTGTGTGGACTATCTGGCAATGTCGGGGCTGGCAGGCAGCGAATATCCTCGCCCGCGGACCGTTTGAATCAGCGATTCTCGCGACCCCTTGTCCAGCTTACCGCGAATGCGATTGATGTGCACCTCGATCACGTTGGTGGTGCCTTCCCAGTCCGATTCCCACAGATGTTCGCACAGCATTTTGCGGGTGACCACGTGGCCCGCAAAGCGCATCAGCATTTCGAGCACGCTGAATTCGGTGGGCGTGAGGTCGATTTCGCGGTCGCCACGAACGGCGCGCCGATTGGTCAGATCGAGCGACAGCTCGCCGACCCTGAGCGTGGGCTGCGGGCGATTGCCACTGCGCCGGCACACGGCTTGTACCCGCGCCATCAGTTCGGCGAACTCGAACGGCTTCACCAGATAGTCGTCGGCCCCCGCGTCGAGCCCCGCCACGCGTTCCGACACCGAACCCAGCGCGGTCAGCGCCAACACCGGCGTCTGGATGCCCTTGGTTCGGAGCCCGCGCAGTACATCCAGCCCATGCACTCCGGGCAGCATCAGGTCGAGCACGATCGCATCGTATTGCTGGCTATGGGCCAGTGCCGCGCCGCGTAGTCCATCGTGCGCCCACTCGCACTCGTGCCCGGCCTCTTGAAAACCTTGGCGCAGTGCCCGACCGATGACCGCGTCGTCTTCCAGGAGCAACAATTGCAGCGGCACGAATTTGCCTTTCACTCGAGGGTGGGACCGGCCACCGTCTGTCCAAGCGGTGCCGAACGTCTCCGTCACCTAGGCGGGTAAAAGTATCCTACTCGATGGCGAGTTCGTCGCGAGGCTCGACCACGTGCCGGTGGTCGGGGATGCCCTAGCTGGACCGCGCGCGGTCGTTGACGTCATACGGGCCGCGCCTTAAGTTTTCGTTATGTCTGCCGAGCGCGATGGGAATTGAATAAGATCGTCGGTTTGGCCGGTTCGCCATCGCGATTCATCCGTCCGGTTTGTCGGCGGGAATGTTTTTGGCCGGCATGCTGCTTCCCGCGTGACGAATCGATTGGCCGTTCCGCCACGATTTACCGACCCAACTTGGTACCCACGTCGTCCCATGGCTCACCCCTCGGCATTGGCCCCGAACGACCCGCCGCGCGGCACGCGCCGCGCCATCATGACTTACCTGAAAGACGACTTGCTGTCGGGCTTTCTAGTGTTCCTGATCGCACTGCCGTTGTGTCTGGGCATTTCACTGGCCAGTGGTTTTCCTCCGATTGCCGGCATCTTTACGGCCATCGTCGGCTCGGTGCTGACGCCGTTTGTGAGCAACTCGGAACTTACCATCAAGGGACCGGCAGCAGGGTTGATCGTGATCGTGCTGGGTTGCGTCGAGCAATTTGGCGGCGACGGCATGGCGGGCGGATTCAGCGATGCCGATGCGCTGGCCTATCGCTCGGCACTGGCCGTCGGCGTGGCGGCGGCTGTCCTGCAGATAGTATTCGGCTTTTTCCGGGCGGGCATTCTGGGCGAGTTTTTCCCCGTCTCGGCCGTGCATGGCATGCTGGCAGCCATTGGCGTGATCATTATTGCCAAGCAAATTCCCGTGGCGCTGGGCGTGCCGGCCAAAGGCGAACCGCTGGAGTTGCTGCGCTCGATTCCGCATTTTGTCGTCTCTGCCAATCCGGCCATTGCAGCCATCGGCCTGACCAGTGTCGCCATCATGTTTTTGTGGCCCATGGCGGGTCGACGCGCTCAGGTTCTGAAACTAGTTCCGGCCCCCCTGATCGTGTTGGCGGTCACCATTCCGCTGGGAATCTATTTCGACCTGTTGCATACCCACTCGTATCGCCTGCAGCAGCACGAGTTCCAACTCGGAGACCAGTATCTGGTGGCCATGCCCGACCGGGTCCTGGGTATGTTCGATGAATTGACTTTGCCTCACTTCCCCGCACTGCAGCAGGTGTTTGCCTGGAAATGGGTCTTGATGTTCTTCATCATCGGTACCCTCGAGTCGCTGCTCAGCGCACGGGCCATCGACATTATCGACCCCTACCAGCGCAAGACCAATCTCGACCGCGACACGGTGGCCGTGGGCGTGGCCAACCTGGCCGGCTCGCTGGTGGGCGGCTTGCCAATGATTTCTGAAATTGTGCGAAGTCGGGCCAACATCGACAACGGCGCGAAGACTCGGTTTGCGGGTTTCTGGCACGGCATGTTCCTTTTGGTTTGCGTGGCGCTGATTCCCACCTTCCTGCACCGCATTCCCCTGGCGGCCCTGGCCGGCATGCTGGTCTATACAGGGTTCCGACTGGCGCACCCCTCCGAATTCCTGCACATGTACCATATTGGCCGCGAGCAGTTGGTGGTCTTCGTCACCACCTTGGTTGCGGTACTGGCGACCGACTTATTGATCGGTATTGGAATCGGCATCGCGATGCAGCTTGTCATCCACCTGGCCAACGGCGTGCCGGTGAATTCGCTCTTTTCCTCCGACCTGGACGTAGTCGATATCGACGATCAGACTTGCCGCGTGGTCGCCAGACGATCGGCAGTGTTCAGCAACTGGATTCCGTTGCGACGCGAAATCGAGTCGCTGGGCTTGGTGCAAGGACGCAACGTGGTCGTCGATCTGTCCGACACCAGGCTCGTGGATCACAGCGTGATGGACAAGCTGGCCACCATGCAACAGGATTTTGAACAGCAGGGCGTAACCTTGGAGGTCGTCGGGCTCGACGCACACCGGCAGTTCTCGTCACACGATCTGGCGACTCGCCGCCGAAGCCTGGCCAAACTGCGGCGGCTTACCGTGATCGCGGAGTCCACCCAGCAAGAGTGGCTGCTACAAGAATTCGTGGCCTTGGGGGCGACTGGCTACACGATTCTGCCCTGC
>CAYSXM010000332.1:0-5514 GCA_964434905.1 uncultured Pirellulales bacterium
CGTTCGTGTCCAGGCGCACTAGACGCCGTCACGGAGCAAGATCCCGCGCGGTCTCCGTGGTTGCATTCTCCATGAGGACGCTCGCAGGAGACTCCGGCGGTTCCGACCACCCGTGGCTCACGGGGGGCTAAGTTTTGTAGGTCAGACCGTGGCTTGTCGAGACTGCGGCCCGACGAGACTGTCTGCGGCACAACGAAGGCAGGCACGGCCTGCGCTACGGCCACTGCCCTACTGCGTGGCGGCTTCCAACCACCGTTAGCAGCCCGTTGAAGCATTCTGCGGACGGTTAGTCGTCGCGTGGCGCGGCGTGTTCCACCGACACATCGGACCGAGCGGAAACCTCGGGAAACTGCTCCTTGAAAAATGTAGACACCGCCGCCGCCGCGTCGGGGGTCAAACCCAAGGGGCGAGTGCCGCCCGATAGCACCACGGCCCGGGCATCGGTCGAGAACAACAACAGGGCCTGATGTTGATTGTCGGCAAAACGCAGTACCCAGCGCCAAGAACTCGACGAGGGGGAAGGCTGCTGCCAGGTAAATGTGGGATGCTGCAGCAGCGAACGCCGCAAGTGGCTGAAGCTGGGCGCCTGACGCACGTCGCGCACGGCGCCCACTTGCCACGCGTGCTCGCCGTGAGCAATTCGCCGGCCTGTTACGCACTCGCCCGTGTCGACTGTTGTCGCCCTGTCGGTGGCGGAGAGCAGTTCTGCAAGTTGTGCCAGGGGCGCCCTGGCAATCAACGAGGTCGTCGGCTCTCCCCAAAATTCGGCCGGTCGTCGTCCCAGGAACCGTTGGTAGGCCAAATTGCCCGTCGCCGAAACCAAGGCCAGCGCCACCATGACGAGAATGACCCACTTGCCGGCCACGGTCGGCGGCCGCGAGACGGCGTCGGGCGCCGCTTCCGTTTCGCACGATTCGACGTTGCTCAAGCGAGAACCCCGGAAAACCGTGTCACTGGCCACCTCCGGTCGACGTCACGGGCACTTCGTCGACGGGCAACGTTTGATACACTCCGAACATCATTTCGTTGAACGTTTGTTCGCCAAACGTTACCTCCACCGTGGGATCGGGGTTGTGAGGGTTGTCGGCCGAATTGTCGAACACGGCGAAGCAGTGCAGCCGGCTTCCAAGTGGAATCAACAGCGGCTCGGCCAGATCGTAGCGCAATTGCCAATTGAAATCGTAACGCGGCACGTCGAGCAGTACCGCGCGCTGGCCATCGGGCCGTTCCAACTCGAACCGAAAAGCCTTGCCGCGCAGGTGCATGTGCGGTGCCAAATTCAATAGCAGCACGTCTTTTCGGAACTTGCGGCTGGCCTCTAACCGATATTCGGCAGCTCCTGGCGGAATGTGCAGGTTGATGTCTCCTGTAATTTCGTTGCGCACCTCGCGGCGCACGCTGCCAGGTTTGGCCAGAACCAGGCCCAACAAGCTACGGTCGCTTTGCGGCGTGCCATTGGGGGTGTAGTGCATTTGAAACACAATTTGCGAACCGGCCGGAATCCGTAAGGCCGTGCCGGGCGGGTAAATAAACGGCGGAGTACCCGGCGCGTACCCGGCAATCTGATGCTTCACCTGGCTCATTTGTCGGTCGCCACCCGGTGGCACGAAATAGGCCAAGTGATGGTGAACCACCGCCCGGTTACCTGGTCGCGCTTCGGCCGCCTGGATCCACACGTCGCTGGTAAAACCAGGGTCAACCGCAAACGATTGGTACTCCTCCACGCCGGTCGCTTGCACTTCGAACGGTTCGTCGCGCATGGCAAACACTCGGTCGGGTTGGGCAATCTGCCAACCCTCGGCAAATGTCGGCGGGGGGGGAAGCTGCTGGCGATCACCCTCGGGCGTGCCGTGCTCGACCCACGCGATCAACTGCGTTAGCTCCTCGTCCGAGAGCCGCGCGTCGTTGGCAAACCGGCCATGCGCTGGGTCCGCCAGCCAGGGAGGCATGCGGCGTGCAGAGACCACTTCGCGAATCATTTCCGACCAGGCACTGGCGCTTTCGAAATCGGTCAACGGGAACGGCCCCACTTCGCCAGGTCGATGACAACCCACACAGCGGCGATTCAAAATGCGCGCCACCTGGTTGCAATAGGTCACGTCGCCCGTCGGAGGCACGCGCGGACTGCGCCCGATCAGACAACCCACCGCCGTGGTCTGGGGTAGCTTGACCGTGCGCTGGGCCAGCAGATCTTCGAGGGCCGCGGCCAGGTCTCGGCGTTGGGGCGCGCGGCGCTGGATGCCGATGGAGTATTGATCGTCGATGCGCCCGGCATACTGCACCACTCGAGCGGCGTCCAGCACGAACACCTGGGGCGTGCGCGTGGCACCCAGCAGATCGGCCAGTTGGTGGTCTGGGTCCTTGAGCTGGGGAAACTCAAGCCCCTGCTGGCGGGCAAAAGCAGCCATCTCGGTCGGCGTATCCTGGAGGTTGGAGTTGACCACCCAGAAGGCCACGCCCCGCCGCGCATACTCGCTGGCAAGTTCCGCTAGCCGGGGAGCGTAGAGTTTTGCCAGCGGACATTCCACGCCCAAAAAAGCCACCACCACCAATGGCTGCTGGCGATAGTCTTCCAAAGCATGCAGGCGACCTTGCGGATCTCGCAAGTTCAAGGTGGTCAGTGTTCGACCCACTAGCGAGGTTTCTGGGCTTTCGGCTGGAACCTGACAAGCCCAGCACAACCACGCTCCCGCCGCGCAGGCGGGGAAGCACCTTGCCACGGAAAAACGAGCTGATTTCCGCATTTTGTGCTCCCTGACAGACAGAACCTCGGTGGCAGATGGAAACTCCATGACCGAAGGGAAACCGCGATCGTCCGCTAGGCGACCACGAAGGAACAACGTGGACGCAGCGGCATGGACGAGTCACCGATTCGTGTGGCACCAGGCGTTGCCCGCCGCGAAGTTCTCCCGTGCCATCGCCCTGGCACAGCCGCTGGCCCGGAAAGCGTATTGTTCCGTGGATGATTTCGCCAGGTCTCTCGGCCCAGATAATTCACGAACTAGGCCGCGAGCATGCAAACGCTCACGGATTATTCGCTCCCAGACCAAGGTGCGTGGACGGCGCGTCGTGAACGGTCGAGACGCAGATACCGCGCAAGAACTGATCGATGGCGAATTGCATGCGCACCACCAGGCGACGGTGGCCGCCTTCCAGCACGCCGCATACCGAGGTGCCATAGATCAGATCCAAGATCGCGTTGGAAACCGACGTCGAATCGGCCGGCCGAAACTGCCCTTGCGCAATGCCCATGCGCACCAACTCGTCGAGTGGAGCCGTGTTGTCGCTGCGAAACATCAGCGCGGTGGGAAACACTGCCCCGCGAAACTCGGCCCGCTCCTGAATCATCAGCTCGATCGTTTCAGGATGCTCCTCGCAATATTCGGCGCAGGCCGTGGCGATCTCTCGGATCAGGGTGCCGGCGTCGGCGTCGGCGCCGCCCACGCGCCCCACCACGAATTCGGCCATCCACTCGACACTGGCCCGAGCAGACGCCAGGAACAGCTCTTCCTTGTTGCCAAAATGTCGATAGATGGTGCCTTTACCGGCGCCGGCCAAATCGGCAATCACCTGCACATCGGCATTGCGAAAACCTTCTTTGGCGAATATGCGGACCGCCACTTCCAGCATTTTTCGCCGGCGCAACAGTGCCTTCTGCGTTCTCGGCGGAGTTACCGTCATGGGCTACCTCGAATTCGCCTCGTGGCGTTATGCAAACGTCAACGGGATCACTTGCCAGCCACACACGACTCCAAACCAACTCCGCAAGTCGCTCGCTAGCGAAGCCCGCAGAGCCAGGTCGGCCCCCGCGAGAGGGTCGCCAGGAGGCCGTTCCAGTGCCTCGACGGCGCGGGTGCCGAGTCTCCAGGGCGTGGCGGTTCTTTGGGTCCCTTATAGACCCTCGTATCGTGACCAGCAAGCTGGGGCCAAAACGACCCGTCGCACAGGGTGCCGCGAGATGGTTCTCGAGCCGGCGAACGAGCCCCAGCAGCCCCGGGCCTGCGGGCCTCTTGCCGGCGGCAGTCGCGTGGCCGGATGGCCCTGGTCGAATGGTCGGTGCGGAAACCAGCCGAGGCGGTCCGATCGACTGGCGCGGTTATACCGCCCACGAAATCGCCGGCTGTTTCGACCGGGTGACCTACCTTTTCACAACCATTGCTGCCACCCGTTGGCGATCGGGGAATCCACCCTAGTGGAAAGTGGAACCGTGCGGATCAGCACGCTCGACAATTCGACCCTGACGCTCGAGCGTGCCCGGTGGCCCGCAGGCACTCTGGCCCACCGCTTGCCGCGCTGGTCGCTAGACAACCCGCTAGGGCGCACTACCGCGATCTTGCTGGTGGGGTATTTCGCATCGTGCTCGGTATTGGCACTGTGCGGCATTAACAGCGCTTTTCCCTGGACGTTTGTTTCGGTGCTGGGGCTGCTCGCACTGCCCCAGGCCGTCACGTTGATCGCAGCCAGCGAAGGACTGTCGCGTTTTCCCAGCCTGGCGCGCTACGCCGCGGCATTGGTAATCGGCGCCGCTTCAACGTTGCTGGTGCCGCATTTCGCCGTGTGGTGCGTGACGGCGCTGGTGGTGCTGTGGCTGGTGCGGCGACGGGGAGACCTGGCGTTCTTCCGGCTTTTCGCACTGTCGATCGTCGCGCTGACAGCAGGTTACGCGCTGGTGTGGAATGCCAACTATCTCTGCGCGCGGCTCGTGGTGCACCGGCTGCACGACGCCGAATTGTGGGCCTACGAATTGCGGTGGCTGGGTTGGCTTCGCGGGGAAAATTTATCGCCAATTGGCCTGTATCCGCTGGTGCGAAATCCCTGGCTGTTCGCGCTGTTGGAGCGTGCCTATTTGATGTTGTTCGCGGAAATCTTCCTGGTTCTGATCGTAACAGTTCGCCAGGGGGCCGACCGGGTCGCGGAATATCTGCGGGCACTCTTTGCGTGCTACCTGCTAGGCCTGTGCGTGTTCCTGGTGTATCCCACAGTGGGGCCGACGCTGCACGCTCCCCAGGCATTCTCGGCGGCCTTTGCGGAAACGTCGACAGGCCGGCTAACCAGGTCAATGGGCAGCGAACTGCGCGCGCTGGCCACGGGAGAATTGCTGAACGGCTTTGGTTACTTCGTGGCGCTACCCAGCCTGCACGTGGCCGCCGCCTGGGTAATACAAACAAGACTTCGCCGCACGCCGATCCTGTTTTGGATCTGCGTTCCGGTGAACATGTTGCTGATATCGAGCACGGTCTTGCTTGGCTATCACTACCTGGTCGATGCGCTGGCCGGAGCGATTCTGGCCGCCGGCGTGCTGCGACTTGCGCAGCACACCGGAACGGTAGACCGGGCATCCGGCACCAGCAATGCGTCGAATGCTTCGACGGGCTGCTAGAAGTAGCCCATGGCCTCGATGCTGTAGCGCACAATGAACCCGGCCACCACCACGCTGACCATGCTCATCAGCTTGATGAGAATGTTCAGGCTGGGGCCGCTGGTGTCCTTGAACGGATCGCCCACCGTATCGCC
>CAYSXM010000333.1:0-5501 GCA_964434905.1 uncultured Pirellulales bacterium
CGGCTCGGGCACTACGATGCCGGGCATGCCCCACACGGAACGAAACCGGATGCTGGCCGGACTGCGCGTCACCAGCTTGGGCACGCTCGCCAGCCGCATCCTGGGCATGCTCCGCGACACCTCGACCGCCTATTTGTTCGGCATGTCGGGGGGTGGGGTGATGGACGCCTTTGTGGTGGCCTTCTGTTTGCCCAACCTGTTTCGAAGGCTATTCGGCGAAGGGGCGCTCGCGGCCAGTTTTCTGCCTGTCTTGTCGGCCACGTTAGAGGCCGATCGCGCCCGGGCTTGGAAGCTAGTCAGCGTGGTGCTCACGCTCTTAGCGGGCGTGCTGCTGGTCGTGTTGTTGGTCTCCGAAGTGTGCTGTGCCTGGGCCTGGTGGGTCTGGCAGCCAGCACCACGCACGCAGTTGGTGCTGGGCCTGTTGGCGGCCATGCTGCCCTATCTGTGGTTTATTTGTCTGGCCGCCCAGGTGTCGGCGGCGCTGCACGCCGTGGGTCGTTTCGCGGCACCCGCTTGGGCTCCGGTGTGGTTGAATATTTGTTGGCTGCTGGCGGCCGGCGCGGCGTCCATCTGGATAGATGACAAGGTGGGAAAGGCCTATGCCTTGGCCATGGCCGTGGTGCTGGCCGGTGCGTTGCAGTTGGGGTGCCAATGGCCGTCACTTCGCGGGGCGGGTTTTCGCTTCGACTTCGACTGGCGCGCGGTGCAAGGCGAATTGAAACGAGTTGTCGCGGCCATGGCGCCCATGGTGCTCGGGTTGGCCGCCACCCAAATCAGCACCTTTCTCGACCGCTGGCTAGCCTGGCTGCTGACTTCCCCCACCCCGGGTGCGACGATTCCCTGGGCGCCCGGCTGGCGCTACCCGCTCGAAGCGGGCGCCACTTCGGCGATCTATTTGGGCGAGCGCCTATACGAGTTTCCCCAGGGGCTGCTGGGGGTGGCAGTGGCCACGGTGATTTTTCCGCTCCTAAGCCGGCACGCCGCACGGGGACACCTGACGCGACTGGGCGAAGACCTGAGTTTGGGTTTACGGCTGGTGGTGTTTATCGCCCTGCCGGCTAGCGTGGGAATGATCTTGCTGGCCGATCCGGCCACACGGCTCTTGTTTGAACACGGGCAGTTTACTCCACGAGACGCCTGGCGAACCTCGCGCGTGGTGTCGATTTATGGTGCCGGAGTGTGGGCCTATTGCGCGATGCCGGTGCTCGTGCGAGGATACTACGCCTTGGGCAACCAGCGCACCCCGCTCGCCATTGGGGTGGGAATGATTGGTCTGGATTTTTTAGCCAACCTGGTCCTGGTCTGGCCTGGGGCCGAATTGGGTCTGGCCAGCTCGACCACCCTGGCTGCCTATGCTCAAACGGGGCTGCTGCTGTGGCTATTTCCCCGCGGCACCAGCCCGCTGGCCTGGCGCGATCTGTGGTTCACCTTGGCGCGGACCTGCGGGGCCACGCTGTGCATGGCAGCCGCGTGCAGTGCGGCCCAGGTGTTGCTGGCCGACGTGGCAGGCACTGCGGGAGAATTGTTGCACGTGGTGGGCCCCCTGGTAGCGGGCGCTACAACCTATATGTTGGCGGCCTGGTGGCTTGGGTGCCAAGAACTGCAATGGCTGGTTGGTCGGATCGTGGAACGCCGCGAATAAGCGTTTTCGGCCGACGGCCAGGCGTGGCAGTGGGAAACGGTTTGTCGGCCAGAGGGCAGGCGGTTACAATGCGGTTTCCGCACAGCAGGTCAAACTGCCGTAAGGCTATGCCCTGTTTGGGCTTACTAGACCGCTGGGTGGAAACTGGCGAGGAGTTTCTGGCAACTGAGCCGGGACAATTCGGAGCTTCCGCTGGTTGGATCGGCGTGTAGCTCTCAGTCGCTGAAGGAGTTGGGAGTGCAGATCAATATTTCGGCGCGCCATGGCCACTTGAGCGAAGCCACGCGGTCTACGATTGCCACGAAGCTGGAAAAGCTGCCGCGGCTGTTCGAGCGGCTCACCGCAGTGGTGCTTACTGTTGATCTGGAACACCAAGAACAGCCCACGGTGGAGTTGCTGGTTTCCGCGGAGCACAAGCACGATTTCGTGGCCAAGGAACAAGCCGCCGACTTGATGGCGGCCATCGACGGCTGTTTGCACAAGCTGGAAACACAGTTGCGCAAGTACAAAGAGCGAATTCAAGACCATCACCGCGGCACCGAGACGCGGACTCCTGGCACGCCAGCCGTGTCGGAGTGATCCCATTCGCGCCGAGTCAGGAGGCGCGAGCCGTCCGACTTCGGTTCGAGCGACACAAAGGACGGAGTGCATGAAGTTCGCCGACTTCATTAGCCGCGATGCGGTGCAAGCGCGGTTGACGGCCGGAACCAAGGAAGCGGTGATACGCGAGTTGGCTCAGGCCCTACTAGGTGCGGGACGATTCGCCGAAGGCGAATTCGAGAGCATCATCAAGGCCATCTTGAAGCGTGAGGATTTGGGCAGCACCGGCATTGGGCGGGGCGTCGCCGTGCCCCACACCAAGCATCCCGGCGTCGAGCGGCTGGTCGGCACCGTGGGAATCAGCGATTCCGGCGTTGATTTCGACAGCCTCGATGGCGAGCGGGTACAACTGTTCTTCTTGGTAGTATCGCCGGCGGATCACCCTCGCGACCATTTGCGGGCGTTGGAAAACATCTCGCGACAATTGCGCGACGATGGGTTTTGTCGGCGGCTGAAAAGGGCCAAGACGGCCGAGGAGATTTTGCAGTTGTTGGACGATGCGGACAATGTCTAGCACCGCGAGCCACTGGAACCTAGCGACTTCCACGCGATTGTCGGTCGCGGTGTGCCAGGCGACGCCGGGGCAAGCGCGCTGGGGTCGAGTGACCATTGCACGCCGGTTGGCGAGCCGGACCGGGTCAAGATAAAGCAAACCATGGACGAAGGACCGCGAAGCGCCAGTGTCGTGGTGACGAATGCTCACGGGGTGCATGCGCGCCCCGCCGACTTGTTTGTCAAACTGGCCCGACAGTTCGCCGCCAAGGTGGAGGTGCTAAAGGACGGCGAACGGGTCGACGGCAAGAGTATTATCGACGTGCTCACGTTGGGAGCGGCGGCAGGAACGGAACTGGTCATCGAAGCGCAGGGCGCCGATGCCCAGGCGGCGCTCGAGGCGCTCACCGAATTGGTCCGAAACAATTTTGGAGAAAGCGAGACGGAAACTCCGACAGACTAGGTTCGTGACCGTGGCGGCCGGCGGGGGGCTCGGCCCCATCGCCTCGGTCGTGCCGGAACCCTGGCTAGGTGCCAGCGTCCGGAGCCCGCGTGCGGGTCGGTCGGTACTTGGTTTGTGGACTGCTCGGCCACGGCGACCACGTGGCCGAAACACCTCCGGCGGCAGAGCGAACCGAGCGTGGTTTGCTACCAGTCGCGGTTGAACCCAGGAGGTCGTGGCCAGCTACGCTGGACACGCGCGGGTTCGATCACGCCGAACCAAACGGCGCGCAGGGTCCTTGGCCTCTATGGAGGTCCAGTCGACCGCAGCGCCGGGGGGTTCTTCGGCATGGCTCGGGGCCGCGCACCATCGCGGCCGCGACGGCAACGCGCGAGCGTCTTGAGGAGACGTGCCCCTTGGCCCCTGGTGGGGCCGCCTAGGGGGCCTGACTCCTTGCGACGCGCCAGGGCGCACCGTCGCGTGAAGCCGCCGAAGAACACCACGATGATCCGACTACAAGGAATCGCCGTATCACCGGGCGTCGCCATTGGCGAAGCGTTGGTCATGGGCAACGAGGGGTTTCGCATCCCTCGACGCTTCGTGGCGCGCGATGCCGTGGAAGACGAGGTGGACCGCTTGCGCCGCGCCGTCGATGCGACGGCCAGCGAAATCGCCCGCCATCGCGATGTAGTGAGCAAGCAACTCGGCGATCAGTACGGGGCGATTTTTGAAGCCCATCTGCAGATGATTCGCGACGCCCGTCTAGCCAGCGAGGTCGAAGGGCTGATTCGCGAACGCCAGTATTCTCCCGAATATGCGGTGAGCCGCGCCATGCGGCGCTTGGCCAAGGTGTTCGAGTCGCTGGCCGGCAGCCCGTTGGCCGAGCGAGCGCACGACATCTTCGACATTGAAAAACGGCTTTTGCGAGCCCTGCTGGGAAAACGCCGCGAGGAACTCTCGCACCTGACCGTGCCCGTCTTGCTGCTCGCCCACAACCTGACCCCTAGCGAAGCGGTCAATCTGGATCGTCGCTACGTCAAGGGATTTGTCACGGAAGTGGGTGGGCCGGGAAGCCATACCGCGATCGTGGCGGGCGCGCTGGAAATTCCGGCCGTGGTGGGCATGGGCCCCTTCCTGACCGATGTGTCGGGAGGCGATCTGGTGGTGATCGATGGCAACTCCGGGGTGGTCATTTTGCACCCCGACGAAGCCACGCTTGCCAAGTATCGCGAAGAGGCCGAGGCCAACCGCAACCTGGCCCGACGGCTCGAGGCGCTGCGCGACTTGCCAGCCGAAACGGCCGACGGCGTGCAGATTCGCCTGTCGGGAAACATCGAATTTCCCATCGAGGTCAACCCTTGCCTGGACCGCGGTGCCGATGGCATCGGGCTGTATCGCACCGAGTTTCTCTACCTGGGCGCCGAGCAAGAACCGACCGAGGAAGTCCACTTCGAGGCATATGCCCAGGTGGTGCGAGCCATGGCAGGGCGACCGGTGGTGATCCGTACGCTCGACCTGGGGGCAGACAAGGTGCTGGTGGAGCAACCGGGCACGGCCGAGCGAAACCCCTTCCTGGGACTGCGCAGCATTCGCCTATCGTTGCGCAACGTGCCACAGTTTCGGGTGCAACTGCGGGCCATTCTGCGCGCCAGCGCGCTGGGCGACGTGCGGGTAATGTTCCCGCTGGTCACCACGATTTTCGAGTTGCGCCAGGCCAAGATGATTCTGGCCGATGTGATGGAAGACTTGGAAGAGTGCCAGGTACCGTTCAACCGGCGGATTCCCGTGGGCATGATGGTCGAGGTACCCGCGGCGGTCATCATGATCGAGCAGTTCGTGCGCGAGGTTGATTTCCTGTCGATCGGCACGAACGATCTCATTCAGTACACCTTGGCCACCGATCGCGACAACAAGGACGTGGCCAACCTGTACAGCCCCTGCGATCCCGCGGTATTGCGGTTGATCGACATGGCCGTTCAGGCTGCCGACCGGGCGCGCACCCCGATCAATGTTTGCGGTCAAATGGCTGGTCGTCCGATTTATGTGATGCTGTTGCTGGGGCTGGGGCTGCGATCGTTGAGCCTGACGCCCGCCGCGGTGCCAGAGATCAAGCGGGTTTGCCGCGGCGTAACGATGGATGCCTGCCGGCAGGTCGCACAGCGCGCGCTGCAACTAGAGCACGCGCGAGACATCAAGAACTATCTGAAGGAAGAACTGAAGAAAATTTTTCCCGACTGGGATGGGTAGCCGCGTGGACGGTGCGCTGGTCGATTCCGCAAGCCGGGGCCATGCCAGGCAGCACCATGCCATACAGCGCGGTGCGAA
>CAYSXM010000334.1:0-5492 GCA_964434905.1 uncultured Pirellulales bacterium
GGAGCAGGGCGCAGGGCTGACGAAATTCGAGGTCGTTGGAACGCGTGGGGCGGCTCACCGCGCAGCGTTTCATCGGGGCGCACGACTGGTATCGCGAAGGGTGCGACCACCTGGTGCGCATCCAGGATCTAACCTCGGGGTTTTGGAAGGGCGTGGGGGGCCAGGAAGGCCACGCGCACGTGGGCACTAGTTTCGCGCTGTTGTTTTTGGCCAAAGGGCGGCGGCCCGTGGTGCTGGCCAAGCTGCGGCACGGCGACGGCGAAGACTGGAACCACCATCGGCACGACGTGGCCAACCTGACCGCGTATACCGAAACACGCTGGAAGCGCGACCTGTCGTGGCAAATTGTCGACCAGCGGTCGGCCAGCACCGACGACCTGCTGGAGGCGCCGGTGCTGTTTCTCAGCGGCCGCGAAGCGCTGGAAATGAGCGACGACCAGGTACGCACGCTGCGCGCCTATGTCGACCAGGGGGGCTTCCTGTTCGCCGAGGCCTGCTGTCAGGGCCAGGCCTTCGATCAGGCCTTTCGCGCGCTCCTGCGGCGAGTGTTTCCCGAGCCCGAACTGCAACTGCGGCTGTTGCCGGCCGAACACCCGGTGTGGCGCGCCGAGCAACCGGTCGACCCCGAGTTGGCACCACCACTGTGGGGGCTCGACGTGGGTTGCCGCACCAGTGTGATCTATTGCCCCCAGGACCTGTCTTGCTATTGGGAACTGGCGCAGACAGGGCGGCAACAGCCGCTCGACGCGCGGGTGCGTCCGGCGGTGCTGGCGGCCCAAGCGGTGGGGGTCAACGTGCTGGCCTATGCCACGAATCGTGAAATCAAGTTCAAACTCGAACGGACCCCCGGCAGTTCGCCGGTGGCCAAGGCCGAGGCTTTTCGACGCGCGACCTTGCAGATTGCCCTGCTACGTCACGCGGGCGAATCCGACGCGGCGCCGGGCGCACTGCCGGCGTTGCAGCAAGCATTGGCCAGCGAGCTGGGCATGCGCATCGATGCCGATCGTCACGAGCTATCGGCGACCGATGCCGAATTGTTCCAGTTCCACCTGGTGTTTCTTCATGGACGGAACGATTTTCGGTTTTCCCAGACCGAGCGACAACGGCTGCGCGAATTCCTAGTGCGAGGTGGCACGGTATTGGCCGACGCCGTCTGCGGTAGCGAGGCCTTTGCACGTGCCCTGCGGCGCGAGCTGGCCGAAATCTGGCCGCAGCAGCCGCTCGAGCGTGTGCCAGCCAGCGACCCGCTGTTCACCACGCAGTTCAACGGTTTCGATATTCGCCGCGTGAAGCGTCGCGACCCCGAGCGCGAAGCCAAGCAGTTGATCGCGCAGGTGCACGAAGTGGAACCCGAGCTCGAGGGGTTGCGCATCGACGGCCGGTGGGGGGTGATTTTCTCGCCGTTCGATTTGAGCTGCGCACTAGAAAACCACGAATCGCTGGAGTGCCGCGGTTACGTTCGGGCCGACGCCGCGAAAATCGCCATCAACGTGGTGCTGTACTCGCTGCACTAGCCGACCCCGGCAAACTCTGCGCACTTCCACCAAGTTGCCACCCGGCGTGTCGGTGACCGGTCGGAACACGCCTGTGGAAGGTCGCCTGGCCCAGTTCGGGTCTGGCAGGCGGGGCCGGTTGTCCGATCAGATGGATTAGCGGAGCGCGGTCGCCTCGATTCACGCGCCAAGGAGGGCCAGCGATGTATTGCACCCATTGTGGGGTACCGGTCCAGGGGAATTTCTGTGCCGCCTGTGGAACCCGGATTTCAACTGGGCTGCCGGGCACGGTACCCGCGCCTCCGCCGGAAGTGGTCGAGGCCGAGATCGCCTGGGAAGACGACGTGCGGTACGAAGCAGTGGTCCGGCAGCCGGGCGTGCGCACCTTGGTCGATCGGCATGCCGCCTCGGCCAAGGCGGGGCTCTCGGCTGAGAACTTTCTGGCGCTGTGCGACGCCGTGATGCCGTTGCCGGTGTCGCTCGAAAAATTGGCCACTGCGGCGATGCCGATATACGAACGGTTGGGCTACGCCGTGAAAAAACAGCGTGCCGAACCGGTCGCCGCGCCGGTGGGGCGGGTGATGCTGCGGCTGTTGTGCTCGCTAGCCCGGCACGGCCGCAAGCTGCGCAGCGTCAAGCAGAGCGAAGATGGCTGCCAATTCGAGGCCGAACTGCCGTCGAACCTGTTGACCATGCAAGGGCAGATCACCATCACGCTGCGGCGCGACGCCGCGCACACGCAGGTGGCCGCGGCCACCAAGGTGCCGGGCCAACTTTACGATTGGGGCAAGAGCAAGCAAGTGCTCGACGAACTGTTCACCGACCTGCGGCTCGACCCGGCGTAGCTGCGGTGCTGGAGGTGCCGGTGGCACACAGCCAGGCTACGATCCGGTAGCGTCGGTAGCGTCGGCCGGTGCGGCGGTCCCCTCGATCTTGGCGATCGATTCGTCGAGCATCTTCTGTTCGTCCGGACCCACGATCGCCCGCACGTTTTTCAGCGTGTCGAGCGCGCTGGCCGCCTTGGGGCCCAACTGGCCCAGCCGGCGAATCGCATACAGCCGGGCCATGTTCCCCTTGTTTTGGCCGGTCATCATGTCGAGCAAGCCCGGCACCTCCGACTCGTTCCCCGGCGGGGGACCGGTGGGGGCCGGGGAACCGCCACAGCCCGGCTGCACGGCCAATAGCAACGCCAACAGAACTGCCCCTAGCCCGCGGAACAGCATGGGAATCCTTTCTAAAGTCGAGCGCGGCCACTGGGGCTAGCGCTCGTCGCCAAGCAGGACGCCAACCGGTGCGATGGGCCCCGCAGGGAAGATCGGTATGCACAAAGCCGCTAACGGCGCACCTGGGCGCCATCAGCGGCCGGAAAGTTCTCAGGAATTCAAAACAGTCGCGGTTTCTTGCGGCTCGTTCGCCTGGCCAACCGCGCCGCGCGGCGAACCGCCGCGGCGCCGGACGGTGGAACAAGCCGCCGGTTAAATCACCCGATTAATAAGGCGCCTGAAACGTCTCCTGGGCACGGGCCGTCGACAACGCCTGGTATACGCCGCCGATCTGGTTGTTCGGCAAACCCAGAATATTGGGCACGTCGAACGGTGCATCGGGCGAGGCCGTGGCGGGCGCCGTGGGCAAGCGGAACTCGACCGTGTCGCTCAGAAAATGCACGCTGCCATCGGCGAACACAAAGTTGGCGCCCCCCTTGTGCTCGGCACGGAAACCGGGTGTGCGGTGCTGGCTCGCATAGGTGATCGTGCTCTTGCAGTTTTTTTGCGTGTCCATTTCTTGGTCGTTATAGAAATCCGCGGTTTCGTCGATCAGAGCGTGCGTGACCGGCCGACGATTCAATGGGTCGCGCGTGCAGGCCGCGATGGTGGTCACCGCGAAATTAGCGGCCGAGTAAAGTGAACTGATGTTCGGCTGGCCCGCAGCCCAAGCATTCACAGCATACATGAACCGGGGGTCGGCGGCCGTATCGGGGCTGAACGGGCCCGGCAGGATATAAGGCTTGACCGCGGGATTTTCCTTCTGCGCACTTCCCTCGGTAGGCAGCCAAGCGACAGCAGTCAGCCGCCAGGTGGGCCCTTCGGCCGCGTCGCCCATCAAGATGGTGTTGCTGGTACCGTCGGCAACGTTGCGCAGGCTGCTAGTCAGGTTCAAATTGTAAACGCCTGCTTCGCGGATCGGCGTGTGCTTCTTGGGCACCAAGCACCAGGTATCGGTCACACCCTTCGAGAAGGCATAGTCCATGATGCCGAACTCGGTCTTGGGCACACTGATGGGAAGCGCCAGCGTGTCAAAAAAATCGCCAGCCGGGGTGCCCGAGGTGATGACGTCTTGCTTGCCTCCGTTCGACGGGCAGAGGAACGTCGGGATGATCGAGCGCGAGACCGACTGCGGATTGTTCCACCAGATGAGGCTGGGGTTGTACAGCCGCGCAACCTGGGGCTGTTCCAAGTAGGGCAACAGCATCCACACCGCGTTGGTGTAGAAATCTGATGTGCCGTTGGCCACGGCGTTTGCCGAGATGTCGTAAATAAACAACGTGGGAAAACTGCCCAGGTTGTCGTGATAGTTGATGTTTGCGAGCCCCAATTGCTTCAAGTGGTTGGTGCATTGGGTGCGGCGGGCTGCCTCGCGCGCGGCCTGCACGGCCGGCAACAGCAGGGCGATCAGAATGCCAATGATGGCGATGACCACTAGCAACTCCACCAGGGTGAAGCCGCCCGGATCGCGCCGACGGTGACGAAGAGTCATGACCTTGCTCCGGATACGAGAGAAGTACAAGCGAAATGAAACACCCACCCGAGGGTGGGGAAAATTCCCAATTTTTTGTCGGCCGGCGGCCAATATCGCCCTGCTCCACGGCGAACTAGGTTTGGCAAGCGCTGTCGGCGTGGCCTCCTCTACGGCGGGAACGCCTACTGGAGTTTCGCACGCCTGGCAGCGGGGCAGGTCCTTTACCCAACCACCCAAGGGCGCGAACTTTTCCGGTCCCCGAACCTGGCGAACTTCGTAGTTGTCGAATTCTCCGCGGCTGTTACATGCTGCGTGGCAGCCGAATGCTGTAACTGCGCGCCGTGCCAACGCGAACTGTACCCGCGTGAACAATTGGCAAGCGCTCTGGACGTATTTCCTTCCAAACGGTTTCCTGCCAAACGGTATCTGCAAGCTGGTTCCGGGCAGCCGGTTCTAAACGGCGAGTGGCCAAAAAACCGACTAGCTAGCTAAGAAACCGTCGGTCAATCTACCCCTGATACCGTAGCTGAGTCAACGAATTTTTTGAAATTTGCCGCGGGACGCGCGCGGCGCTGCCCCTTTGGGGGGCACGACTTACGTACCTCGGCGGACGCCTGAGTCCGCTCGTCAAAGCCGGGGCGACGCCGATGCCCGAGCGTCATCGACGGCCGACGACGGCCTGAGGGCGCGCGATTGGACCTGGCCCCGTGCGATTTGCGCCTGGGGGGCCACGCCAGCGTCACTCGAAAGGCCCCGGGCCAACGTGTCTGGGCACGCGTGTCTCCGGTTCCTGACCGGGCACTCAGCGCGAACGATTCATGAGCCTTCTGCTGCGGAAGCAAACGTGTCGCGTCTGCTGTGTCAAACCGCAATTGCCCCTGGCACACGTATTCATCAATACGCTCCTGTGCACCGGCAAAGCCCACTGGCAGCGGAGCATCACGCCAGCTTTGCAGCGCGCCGCGGCACGCACCCGAACCCGCCGGGGGTTTGGGGCAAACATC
Organism: uncultured Pirellulales bacterium; assembly: GCA_964434905.1. Lineage (GTDB taxonomy): Bacteria > Planctomycetota > Planctomycetia > Pirellulales > CAYNRE01 > CAYSXM01. The sequence goes on from CAYSXM010000334.1 coordinate 5,234, forward strand.
TGCTCGTGCAGGGGGAGTTGCGTCGGATTCGTCGAAGGACGACGGACGCTGCGCTAGTAAGGCGCTTGGAAAGTTTCCTGACCACGGGCCGTGGACAGCGCTTGGTACACGCCGCCGATCTGGTTGTTGGGCAAGCTCATGATGTTCGGCGTGTCGAAGGGGGCGTCGGGCGAGGCGGTCGCTGGCGCCGTGGGCAAGCGGAATTCCACGGTGTCGCTCAGAAAATGCACGCTGCCATCGGCGAACACAAAATTCGCGC
>CAYSXM010000335.1:0-1963 GCA_964434905.1 uncultured Pirellulales bacterium
GTTGCTCAGTCGTCGCGATGTGATCATCGTTTGCAGTGTGTCGTGCATTTACGGGCTAGGTTCCCCCGAGGACTACCGGGCCATGATGGTGCCGCTGCGAGTAGGCGCTAGCTTGGATCGAGACGAAATGCTGCGGCGGCTGGTCGATGTGCAATACGAGCGGAACGACTTCGAGTTCGCGCGGGGCAAGTTTCGGGTGCGAGGCGACTGCGTGGAAGTGTGGCCTGCTTATGAAGAGTTTGCGCTGCGCATTGAGTTCTGGGGAGACGAAATCGAGCAATTGTCGATCATCAATCCCACCAGCGGCGCGACCATTGAGAACCGCGCGGAGATGTTCATCTACCCGGCCAAGCACTTTGTGTTGCCCGAGGAACGCATTGAATCGGCGGTGTCGTCTGTTCGTCAGGAACTCGAGGAACGGCTGGAACAGTTGCGCATTTCCGGCAAGCTGCTCGAGGCCCAGCGCCTTTCAGCACGCACTCGCTTCGATTTGGAAATGCTCGAGGAGGTCGGCTATTGCCCTGGTGTCGAGAACTACAGCCGACACCTCAGCGGTAAGCCGCCGGGCTCGTCTCCCAATACGTTGTACGATTTCTTTCCACCCGACTACTTGTTGTTTGTCGATGAATCGCATGTCACCGTGCCCCAGGTGCGCGGGATGTTTGCCGGCGACCACAGCCGCAAGTCGACCCTGGTAGAGCACGGGTTCCGCTTGCCGAGCGCCCTCGACAACCGTCCGTTGCGATTCGAGGAGTGGGAAACGCGCATTGCCCAAGCGGTGTTCGTTTCGGCCACGCCCGGACCGTACGAATTGAACAGCACCGGGGGCGAAGTCGTGGAGCAAGTAATTCGCCCCACCGGCTTGCTCGACCCGGTCATCGAAGTCCAGCCAGCGCGGGGCCAGGTACCGCATCTGCTGGAGCAAATTCGCGCCCGCGCCGCCGTGGGCGAGCGAGTGCTGGTGACCACCTTGACCAAGCGCCTGGCGGAAGACCTGTCGTATTATCTGTCGGAACAGGGCGTGGCTTGCAAATGGCTGCACAGCGAACTCGACGCTTTTGAACGAGTGGAGTTGCTGCGAGATCTGCGCGCCGGCCGATTCGAGGCGCTGGTGGGTGTGAACCTGTTACGCGAAGGACTTGATCTGCCCGAGGTCTCGCTGGTGGCCGTGCTCGATGCCGACAAGGAAGGTTTCCTACGCAGCGAAACATCGCTGATGCAAACCATCGGACGTGCGGCGCGCAACGTCAACGCGCATGTATTGATGTACGCCGACAGGGTCACCGATTCGATGCAACGGGCCATCGACGAGACGAATCGACGGCGCACGATACAAGACGCCTACAACCGAGAACACGGCATTACGCCGGAAACCATTCGCAAGGGAGTTCGGGCGGGCATCGAGGCGGAAGCGACGGCGCACGCTCAAGCCAACGCCGCCGTGGGGCGGGTCGACGAATCGGAGTATGTCACCGAGGAGTATCTTCAAGAACTGGAAGCCGAGATGCTGGCCGCGGCCGATGCCTTGGAATTCGAGCGTGCCGCCGCACTACGTGATCGGATCGATTCGATGCGCGGCGCAGTTGGTGACAAGAAGAGCGCTGCGCCCCAGATGGCCAACCCGGGCGCGCGGGGATCGAATGAGCGGCGCCGTGGACGTCGTGGGGGAGGCAACTCGCAACGAGTTCCGCGACCGAAGCGGGGGCCGTAGCTGTTCGTTGAATAACTCGACGGACTGCGCCATCGCCTAGATGCGATGCCAAACTAGCGACGTAAGTCGTTTCTTGGTGGATTCAACTGCGTGCCAAGCGATTCGCAATCGGCGATCGGTGGCGATCTCTCGTGCCGGCCCAAAACAGCGAAAGGGCACCCAGGAAACCCGGGCGCCCTTTCGATTTTCGTGCGGACCGATGCTGATGCAGCGATCGATCCGTAGGCGGCGCTACCGCTACACTGCCTGGCA
>CAYSXM010000335.1:2063-5483 GCA_964434905.1 uncultured Pirellulales bacterium
GAAATTGATACTGCCTGGCAGAAATTGATACTGCCTGGCAGAAATTGATACTGCCTGGCAGAAATTGATACTGCCGGGCAGATACTACACTGCCTGGCAGAAATTGATACTGCCGGGCAGATACTACACTGCCTGGCAGATACTACGCTGCCGGGCAGAAATTGATACTGCCGGGCAGAACTACTGAGCAGCGCCTTCAGCGGGGGCACCTTCGGCCGGGGCATCCGTAGCGGCAGGCGCTTCGGGCGTGGTCGCCGGAGCCGAGGCATCTTCGGCGGCACAGCCGACAGCAAACATGCCGAGCCCCAGCAACAGGGCCAGCGTCGCTAGCTTCTTCATCGCAATTTTCCTTTGCACCACATGGTTTTAGGTCGGGGCGAGGACGATTCCTGGCCCTCTGTCCAATCTGTTCGATCCGACCACTAGGGTTTTTATTCCCGGCCCGGTAAAATTTGGTGTCGCCGAAACACGCCGCGCTGTCGACGGCTGGCTCGCTGCGAATCGCAGCCCCCGCTAGTGGGGACTCGTAGGGGTGCGGTCGCCTGGCGGCCGACGACGACCCGCGCGGTCCGGGAATAATTCCCACGCTTATCGGTTCTACAATGGTTGAGGGAAGCATGGTTGACCAGCCGCAGCCATCCGACCTTGAGCGGTTAGTGGCCTGCCATCACGCAGCCCTGTACCGGTATGCCTTTCGACTGTCTGGAACGGCTGCCGACGCCGAGGATCTGACCCAACAGGTGTACTTGTCTGTTCAGGCTCGCCCCGAGCAATTGGTGGGGGTCGAAAACGAACGTGCCTGGCTGTTCACCATTTTGCGAAACGCCTTTTTGAAGAGCATCCGGCGACGCCGCCCACTGCGGGCCTCCGATCTGGAAATGAGCCTGGAGCACATTCCCGACGAGATCGGCGACGAGTCGCCTCTAGACGGTGAAAAACTGCAAGCCGCACTGGCAGACTTGCCCGACGAGTTCAAATTCGTGTTGCTGATGTATTACTTCGAGGATTGCTCGTACCAGGAAATCGCTCAGCGGTTGCAGGTGCCGCTGGGCACGGTGATGAGTCGCTTGTCGCGAGCCAAGAGCCACCTGCGGTCGCGTTTGTTCGCCAAGCAAACTGCCTGCCAATAGCCCGAATGTTCCCTGAGCGTTCCGTTGCGAGCGACGAAGTTCAGGAATCATCCGGGCTGGGATAGTTCGTTCGCCGTTCCGGCACGTGCGTGTCAGGGCGGCGGCCTGGCTTCGAACCAAGACGAGCCCGGCACGAGGTGGCCTTGGTCAAGGAAGACCCCCGTTGCAATCCGGAATTCTCCATGGAAGATCGCGAACTATTGGAACACATCGACGCCTGCCGCGCTGGCAGCCGCGACGTGTTGGATCTGACCCTGCCCGGCGGTCCGTTTGCAGATTTGGCCACCCAGTTGGCGGCCGATCCACGCGCAGCGCAACTGTACGCACGTGTCCAGGCCGTCGACGGGCGCGTGCGTGCTGCGCTGGCCGATGTCCCAGTTCCCGAGCAACTGCAAGCGCGTCTCTTGGCCCGACTGGCTGCGTCGACTAGCGCAGCCACCCAGGTCGACGACGGGCCTGTCACGCTATCGCTGAATACGGTTCAGGCTGCCCTGAAACGTGCCCAGATCCAGCGTCGCGCCCGGCGTCGCCAACTTTTGGCGGGCACCGCCACGGCGGCTGCCGGACTGGTGATCGCCGCGCTGGTTTGGCCCCGCGCACAGCCCTTCGATCAACAAGCGTTCGACGACGCGGTCCGCTCGTTTTTTGTAGCAGAGGCCATCGTGCCGGGGTCCGAGCGGCTGCTATCGCGTGATAGTGCGCCTGTGGAGCTTCCCTTGCCACGCTGGGTGCTAGCGGCCACGGGGCCCCATTCCACCTGGCGCCCCGTTACGGGCCTGTTGGGGCGGCGCGGCGTCGCCTATCGGCTCATCACCGAAGACGGCCAAGAAGCCACGTTGTATGTCATACGCACTGCCGGTTCTCGGAATGGCCCGCGCATCGAACCGGTGTTGCCAGGTCAACCGCCGGCCCGAGCAATGTTTACCGCCGGCCTGGCCACGGCCTACTGGCGCGAGGCTGGCGTGGCCTACATGTTGGTCATTCGCGGATCGGAACGCGAGTATCGCCGCTTTGTGCGCCCCGCCGGCGCCGTGGCCTAGCAGGCCGCAAAGTCGCCTCAAATTGCCGGCCCAACCGCCAACCAGCTCTGGCTGCTGCCATTTGCCAGGGCGACCGGTGCAATCGCCAAACTCTCTCTCATTCGCAACCTCGCCGCGCGCCGAAGCATTTGCCAGGGGAACTGCTGGCCACCAGGGGCTACCCGCCGGGCGACCGCGTCCGATGCCCATGGCTGCCGCCGGCGTCTATCTCCGCCCGAATGATTCCTGAGCCTTCTGCTGCGGAGCCGAATGTGTCGCGTCTGCGGCGTCCAACCGCCATCGCCCCGGGCTTACGTATTCAACAATGCGCACCAGAGCACTGGCAAAGCCCAGTGGCACCCGATCGCGGTTTACCCGTTAGCCACAACACCTTCGATTCCTCGCGACGAAGTTCATGAAACATTTGGGCTCGGCCAGGCCGTGCGTCGCGTTGTTTCGACGCGGCGAGGGACGGCGCTCGCGGCAGCGATCCATGGCATTTTTCAGGAGGGGAAACTCAGCATGTCACGCTTGTTTCTAGCGGCTAACCTGGTGTTGGTCTGTGCCTCTCTGGCGTTGGCCCAAGAGCCCCGACCCCAGACCGAGTTCGACAACTCCGGCATCTCGCCCGGCGAAATCAACAAGACGCCTGAAATGTGGTTCTATGAGCAGTCCTTGCGCCAGAATAACAACCCACGCGTGGCAGTTCGCGCCAAGGCTGAGTTCCGGGCCGACCAGCGTCGCCGGCGCATGGCGGCCTTGAGCTGGTTCGGATTCTCCAATGCCCGGCCGACGGTCACCTTCACGCCCACCATGTCTCCGTTTTCGCCCACCTGGGCTGGGAATCATTATCAGCCGGAGCATTGGCGCGGCACCGGTTCGCCGACCTATGTGGTTACCGTGCCGCGCGGCGATGTGCGGTAACTGTTCGGCGCGCGGGAGTTATACTTCCGGCGTAGGCGTGTGGGGGAGCATCGCGTGTGCCAATCGCTGTAGGAGTATTTCCACCGTTACGCCACGGACCAGGAATCGCTTCCGTCGCGACGTGGCACCTGCGGTCAGTTCCAACTGCCAGCCGGCCAACCGCAGCGTCTGGCACAACAGCTCGCTGATCGCCTGATTGGCACGTCCGTTCTCGGGCGCTTCGGAAACCGCCACTCGCAAGGCGCCGCCGTGAATTCCGCGCAGACCGACCTTGCGACTGCGCGGTTGCGCTTGGACGATCAGCCAGGCCCCGTCGGGGTGCTCCACCACGGGGCCGTCCATCAGAG
>CAYSXM010000336.1:0-5481 GCA_964434905.1 uncultured Pirellulales bacterium
GATCGGCACCCTGGGTGAAGCTGGGAGCGTCGTTGACCGCGGCCACGGTGATGGTGAAGGTCTGCTCGACCGAAGTGTCGACGCCGCCGTTGGTCGTGCCGCCGGTGTCCATCAGCCGCACCGTGACGGTGGCCGAGCCGCTACGATTGGCCGCCAGGGCATAGGTCAGCGTGCCATCGGCAGAAATGGCCGGTTGCGCGGAGAACAGCGACACATTGTTATTGTCGACCACGAAGGAAACGGTTTGCGTCCCCTCGTTGGCGCCCGGCGAAATGGCCGTCGCCCAGCCAGATACCGTTTGCGCGCTGGCATCTTCGTTGACTTGTTGGTCGGCCCCCTTGGTGAAGCTCGGAGCGTCGTTGACCCCGGTGATGGTGATCGTGAACGACTGCGCGGCCGAGGTATCGACTCCACCCGCCGCGGTGCCGCCGGTATCTTTCGCGCGGACCATCACCGTGGCCACACCAAAGGTGTCTGCCGCCGGGGTATAGCTGAGCGTGCCGTCGGCCTCTACGGCGGGCTGCACGCTAAACAGGCTGCTGTTGTCGTTTTCGACCAGGAACGACACGGTTTGCGTGCTCTCGTCGGGCGGGCCAGGCGAGATAGCCGTGGCCCAATTGTTCACGGTTTGTGCCGCGGCCCCTTCGAGCACCAGTTGGTCGGCCCCCTTGGTGAAGCTGGGAGCATCATTCACTTCCGCCACGCTGATCACAAACGTCTGCACGGCCGAGGTGTCACTGCCCCCGTTGGCCGTGCCGCCTGCGTCCATCAACCGCACGCTGACCGTGGCCGACTCGCGCATGTTGGCGGCCGGGGTAAATGTCAACGTGCCGTTCGGCGCGATCGCTGGTTGCACGCTGAACAAGGCGTTGTTGTCGTTGGTCACCAAGAACACCAGCGGTTCCTGGCCCGACTCGCCAAAGGGCCCTTGGACAATGTTGGTGGCCCAATTGGCCACGGTTTGCAATCCGCCGTTCTCTGGCGCGCCGACGTCGATCCCCTTGGTGAAGCTGGGGGCGTCGTTCACGGGGTTGATCGTGATCGTGAAGGTCTGCACGGCCGAGGTATCGACCCCGCCGTTGGCCGTGCCTCCCGAGTCCATTAGCTGTACGGAAACGGTCGCCACGCCAAACGCGTTCGGAGCCGTGACATAGGTCAGCACGCCGCTGGCGCTGATGGTCGGCTGCGTGGAGAACAAGGCAGGCAGATCGGCGGTGACCAGGAAGGTGAGCGTTTGCCCGGTTTCGTCGGCGGGTCCCGGCGAAATGGCCGTGGCCCAGGCCAGCGACTGCATGTCGCCATCTTCCTGCACGGTTTGATCGGCTCCCTTGGTGAAGCTGGGAGCATCGTTGACCGGGCCGATGGTGATGGTAAAGGTCTGGATGGCCGAGGTGTCGACGCCCAGATTGTCGGTGCCGCCCGAATCCTTGATGCGCACGCTGACCGTGGCCAGGCCCACCGCACCCGGTGCGGGGCGATAGATCAAGGTGCCTTCCGAGGCCACGGCTGGCAGCGTGCTGAACAAGCCGTCGTTGTCGGTGGTCACCAGGAACGAGAGTGCCTGACCTGCCTCGTTGGCCGGTCCGGCCGACAACTGCGTGGCCCAGCCAGGCACCGATTGCACCGCGGCATCTTCGGGCGCGCTCTGGTCGGCCCCCTTGGTAAAGCTCGGTACGTCGTTCACCGGGGTGACCGTGACGGTGACCGAAGCCGTGGCATTGCTGCCCGCCGTGCCGTCGTTGATTGTATAGGTGAACGTTTCCATCCCCACGAAGTTCAACGGCGGCGTGTAGCTGATCGATTTGCCGTCGACGGCGATCTGAATCGTGCCCAGCGCCGTGCCGGCATCGAACGACACAATGGTCAGCGTCTCGGGTTCGTCGGGCGCGAAGGAGTCGTTCACCAGCACGCTCAGGCTGGTGGTGGTGTCTTCGACCACAGCGAAACCGTCGGTCATCGCGGTGGGCGGATCGTTGGTTGGCGTGAATGTGATGTTGAAGACCTGCGCCGCGGTCGTATCCAGGCCGCCGTTGGCGGTGCCGCCCGAGTCGCGCATCCGCACTGAAATGCGCGCGATACCGAACGCGTTGGCCAGCGGCTTGAAGGTGAGCGTGCCGTCGGGGGAAATGGCCGGATCGGTCTCGAACAGCAGGCCGTTACCCAGGCTGGAGACCAGCACGTTGGTCTCGACCAGGAAGGTGACGGTTTGCGCCGCTTCGTCGAGCGGGCCGGTCACGATGTTGGTGGCCTGGGTGGGAATGCTTTGCAGCGCGGAATCTTCGGGCCGGCTGACATCGGCCCCCACGGTAAACGATGGCAAGTCGTTGACGGCCGTGATGTTGATCACGAAGTTTTGCGCTGCCGAGGTATCCATTCCGCCGGCGGCCGTGCCGCCGTTGTCCATCAGCCGTACGGTAATGTTGGCCGTGCCGTTGGCCTGCGCGGCCGGCGTATAGGTCAATACGCCCGCGGCCGAAATGGCCGGCTGCACGCTGAACAGCGCGTTGTTGTCGTTGGTCACCAGGAAGGTCAACACCTGGCTGGATTCACTCGCTTGACCTGGCGAGATGGCAGTTGCCCAACCGGCAACGCTTTGGGCCACGGCGTCTTCCAGCACGGTTTGGTCGGCCCCCTTGACGAAGCTGGGGGCTTGGTTCACGTCGACCAGAGTGATGGTAAAGGTCTGGTTGGCCGACACATCGACGCCGCTGTTGGCGGTGCCGCCCGAGTCGCGCACGCGGATCGTGATCGTGGCGGTGCCTACCGCGTTGGTGGCGGGGGTAAACGTCAACTGGCCCGTGGGCGAGATGGCCGGAGCCACGCTGAACAGCGCGGGGTTGGTGTTGGCGACCACCTCGAACGATAGCGTTTGAGCCACTTCGTTGGCTGGGCCGGCGAGCAATTGCGTGGCCCAGTCGGGCACGGTCTGCGCCGCGGCGTTCCGCGCCAGGCTTGGGTCGCCCCCCTTGGTAAAGCTGGGCGCGTCGTTCACCGCGGTCACATTGATGTTGAACGTCTGCGCGGCCGAGGTATCTACCCCGCCGTTTTGTGTCCCGCCCGAGTCCATCAACCGCACGCTGACCAGCGCCGTGCCATTCAGGTTGGCGGCCGGGGTATAGGTGAGCACACCCGTCGGCGAGATGGCCGGCAGCACGCTGAACAAGGCGTCGTTGTTGGTGGTCACCAGGAACGACAGCGTCTGTCCGGTTTCCCCCAAACCGGGCGAGATGTTCGTGGCCCAATTGTTCACGGTCTGGGCCACGGCGTCTTCCAGCACGGTCTGGTCGGCCCCCTTGGTGAACGAGGGTACCGCGTTGATGTTCGTAAGCGTGATCGTGAACGCCTTCGAGGGCGCGCTGTCAACGCCGTTGTTGGCGGTGCCGCCGTTGTCGCGCAGAATCACAGAAACCGAGGCATTGCCGACCGCGCCCGGCACCGGGGTATAGGTCAACACGCCCGTCGAACTGATCGCCGGCTGCACGGTGAACAGCGCATTGTTGTTGTTTGTCACGTCGAAGCTCAGCGTCTGGCTGGCTTCGTCGACCCCTCCGCCGGGCAGAATGTTGGTGGCGAACGTGTTGACGGTCACCTGCCCGCCGTTCGAGCTGGCCGTTTGGTTCGCCAGCGTGGCGGGGCCAAAGGTCGGTGCATCGTTGACCGGCGCGATCGTGATGGTCACTGTTTGCGTCGCCGTCGCGTCGACGCCCCCGTTGGCGGTGCCGCCGTTGTCGCGCAGGCGATAGGTCAGCGTAGTCGATCCCACGGCATTGGCCGCCGTGGTAAAGCTGAGCACACCCGCTGGCGTCAGCGCGGGCTGGATCTGGAACAAGGCGGTGTTGGAATTACTGACCAGTTCGAAGGTCAGCGTCTGCGCCGATTCGTTGGCGGGCCCCGCGCTGATGTTCGTGACAAAGCCTTGTGAGACCTGCGCACCGGCATCTTCGTTGATCGTGAGGTTCTGCGCCGGCGTGAAGGTCGGCGCGTCGTTCACGCCGGTGATCGTGATGGTGAAGTTCTGCGGGGCCGAGGTATCGACCCCGCCGTTGGCCGTGCCACCCGAATCCTTGGCCCGGATCGTGATCGTGGCCACGCCAAACGCGTCGGCCGCCGGGGTATAGGTCAACGTGCCGTTGGGCGCTACGGAGGGCGCCACGCTAAACAGCGTGGGGTTGGTGGTCGAAACCTCGAACGACACGGTCTGCGCGGCCTCGTCGATCGGGCCGGGCGAAATGTTCGTGATAAAACCCGCCACCGTCTGCGCGCCGCTGTCTTCCAGCACCGTTTGGTTCGCCCCCAGCGTGAACGTGGGGGGTGAGTTGGCATCGACCACGGTAATCGTCAAGGTCTGTTCGGCCGACGTGTCGACGCCGCCGTTGGCCGTGCCACCGGTGTCCATCAGACGCACGCTGACCGTGGCCACGCCTGTCTGGCCTGCGGCCACGGTAAAGGTCAACGTTCCCGTGGCGCTGACTGCCGGCTGCACCGAGAACAGTGCGTTGTTCGTGTTCGTTGTCAGGAACGAAAGTGTTTGCGCTACCTCGTTGGCAGGCCCCGCCGAAATGGCCGTCGCCCAGTTGGCCACGGTCTGGGCGCCCGAGTTGTCGGCCACCGAAACGTTGGCCCCCTTGGTAAAACTGGGGACGTCGTTCACCGGGTTGATCGTGATCACAAACGTTTGCGTCGGCGACGTGTTGACGTTCGGCAACGTACCCGATCCGTTGTCTTGCAATTGCACAGTGATGGTCGCCGTGCCCGAGGCATTTGCGGCGGGAACGAATGTCAGAATGCCGTTGGGGCTGACTGCAGGCGGTGTCGAGAACAAGCTGGGGTTGGTGTTGCCCGTCACCCCGAAAGCCAGTTGCTGGGTCGCTTCGTTCGGTCCGGCCGAGATGTTCGTCGCCCAGCCTGCGATCACCTGCGGCCCGGCATCTTCATTCAACGTTTGGTCAGCCCCCTTGGTAAAGGTAGGAACGTCGTTGATCGGGTTGACGGTAATCGTGAACGTGATCGGGTTCGAGGTATCTTTTCCACCGAATGCGCTGCCGCCTGAATCCATGAGCCGCACCGTGACGGTTGCCGTGCCAAAGGCGTTGGCGGCCGGCGTATAGCGCAGCACCCCATCGGCAGCGATGGTGGGCTGGGCGCTGAACAGCGTGTTGTTGTTATTGTCGACCAGAAAGGTCAATGTTTGCGGGAACTCGGCCGGGGGCCCCGCCAGCACGTTGGTGGCCCAGCTCAGGGCCTGCGCACCGGCATCCTCGTTCACGGCCTGGTTCGGCCCCGCCGTAAAGGTAGGCGTTTGGTTCACCGCGCCGACGTCGACGAAAAACGTCGACGAATCGGCCTGGGTCGGCCGGCCCGAGTCCGTGACGATCGCCACGAAACGAGTCCGGCCAATCTGCGCCGTAGTCGGCGTCCAACTGAATACACCCGTGACCGGGTCGATGGTGGCGCCAGCCGGCGTCTCGTTGGGGTCGAGCT
>CAYSXM010000337.1:0-5476 GCA_964434905.1 uncultured Pirellulales bacterium
GCTGTGGGGTCGGCAGGCGCGGTTCGACCGCGACGCTGTGCCAGATGGCGCCAAGTTGTGTGCCTATTTTCTCGATCGCGACACCTTTCAACAGTGCGCCGGAGCCAACGAGCCGCCGCTGATCGCGCGGCACCAGGGTCGCCTGACCGTGCGCGCCTATGACGCGGACGACACGGCCCGGGCAACCGCCGCGGTGCATCCGGACGACGTGTTGGCCACGCTGGCCGAAGTGGGTGTTTCGCTCGAAGCGCCGCTGGTGCTCGCCGACGAGACGACCACCGTGAGTGCGCTGTGCGATGGCGCGCTGGCCCGCTATCACCGCCGGCAGTTGGAGTACGAGTGGACATTTATCAGCCTGGCACGCTTCGGCGGCCGGGTGCCCTGGCGCAACGTGTACGGTCAATCGCTCGACTGGGGCGATGTCGTCGACGAAGCGCTCGAGCAACCGTTGCGGCAAGGTGTGTGCGGTGGCACGCACCGGCTCGAGGCTCTGGCCGTGCTGGCCCAAGCACACGCTCAATCCCAGCGGCCGCTACTCTCCTCTCGACAATTGCGCCGGTTGCAGCAACACGTAGCGCACGTGGTGGGGCTGCTGGTGGCGGCGCAACACCCGGAAGGGTATTGGACCAAAGACTGGCCCCGTGGCGCCCGCGACCTCGAACCGCGTGAGGTCTCATTGGCCGAACGCATTCTGGCCACGGGCCATCACCTCGAGTGGTTGGCGCTGGCCCCGGCCGAATTGCATCCGCCGCGCGAGACGATCATCCGCGCCGGGCAATGGCTCGCCCGCGCTATGCTGGAAGTGGATCAGGCGACCATCGCGGTGGAATACGGACCGTTCTCCCACGGCGCTCGGGCACTCTGCCTGTGGCGCGGCGTGGAACCGTCGGCACTGTGGCAGGCAGCTCAGAATCGACAACAGGTGTCGGCCCCATGAATACGAACACTCCCTGGCTAGACGAAGCGTCCGCGCTGGCCACGCCCCTAGTGCGGCGACCGAGCCGTGCCGATACCACGGCCCTACCCAGGTGGCTGCCACGGCTCGAACCCGCCGCGCTAGCGGCGATCATCAGCCTGGCGGCTGTCTTCGTAGGCATCAGCCTGTTTCCACTGCACGCCACCGATGTCTGGGGCCATCTGGTTCGAGGGCGCAACACGGCCGCGGCGCACGGTTGGTCGACAAGCCTGGCAACCGGCACGGCCCAGGCCACGTCGCGCGCGGAGCTTCCCTGGCTAGCGCAATGGCTATTCTACGGTGCACAAACAGCGGGGGGCGCGGCGGGCTTGGTCGCACTGCACGCGGCCTTGGTGGCGAGCACCTGCGGCGTGGTCATGGTGGCCGCTCGCGCGCAAGGCGCGCGGGGGCGCCGGGCGGTCGCGGCCCCAATGGCCTACCTACTGTTGGCCTTGCCCATCGTCGGAACGATGCGCCCCCAACTGGCCGGCGTGCTGTGCGCGGCGTTCGGCTGTTGGTGTTGGAGCGCGTCGATACGCCAACCGCGCGCGCTGTGGTGCTTGCCCGCGTTGTTCGCACTGTGGAGCAACTTGCATGGCTCCGTGGCCTGGGGCTTGGTGCTGCTGGGCGCGTGGATCGTGGGCGAACTGTACGACAGCCAGGTACACTTCGAGGAGGGCGCGGTGAGCCAAACCGCGCGGCAGCGGCGAACCATCTTGTGGTGGCTGGGGCCCTGCTGCGCCGTGGCTGTGATGGCGCACCCGCTAGGCTGGCGCGTGTATCCAGCCTGGGCCGAAGTGCTTGGCAACCCGCTGTTGCGTGAAATCAACGAATGGCGGCCGCTGACGCTAGGAAGTCTGAGCGCGGGTTTGCTTGCGGCCTCCGGATTGCTGATGGCAGGCGGGGTGTTGTACCAAGCGAGACGGCAGGCAGATGCAGGCGCCACGCGACTTCGCACGAGTGAATTGCTGTTGCTCCTGGCAACCGGCGTCGCCGCGATCGTGGCGCTGCGGATGCTGGTGTGGTGGGCCGTGATCTGCCCTTGGATCGCCGCGCGGTGGTGCGCGGGACCAAATGCCCAAGCAACGGCCGAGGACGAACAGACAGGCGCGGCGCGGCGGGCCGTAGTGGCCACAGTGGCGCTGTTCCTGGCCTTGATTTGGTCACCACCGACACACGGTTGGATTACCGGTCAGATGCGTTCCGAGGCCGACCTGTTGTCGCCCGAGACCCCGTATTTTCTGGCCGCACACGCCGTCGAGCGGCAGGCTACCGGGCGGTTGTGGACCACACCCCATTGGGCTGAGTATTTCGAGTTTGTCTCGGTCGGCCGTTTGCAGCCGCTGGTCGACACGCACGTGCATCAGTTGACGCAGGCAACCTGGCGCGACGCCCGGCAAATTGGCCAAGCGTCGCCCGACTGGCTCGCAGTGGTCGATCGCCACCAGGTGCGCTGGCTGGCGCTGGACAGCCAGCGGCACGCGCGGCTGTTCTTGGCACTTCAAAGTGTCGCTCGCGCCAAGATTCGCTATCAAGACCAACAAGGAGTGCTGGTCGAAATCTTGCCTCGGGCGACCGACGCAGCGCCCGATTTCTCGGAACGTGCCTTGCCTGGGCAAACGGGTTTGTAGCGCGAGAGTGAACCGCCGCGGACACAGGGCGCGCGGAAAGCGCCAGGCGGATGCAGGGAATCTCTGCGGACGTTCGGCGGGTCCTTCCCATCTCCGCAGCGTTGCTCTGGGGCATGGTATCCAGAGCGCATCCACCAGGCACTTCAGTCAGTTGCGGGCGCCTGCCACACGGAGCGATGGCAGAGCCAGTGGCAGCCGCCGCGTCAGTGGAATTGTCAGGCTCGGGATGCCCGACCTGCGAGTCAATTCCTTGGTCGGCGCTGTGGCGAATTGTCCACATGCTGGGGGCCCCACGTGGCCCAGACTCGACAGGCTGTCACTCGGCCACGCGTAGCGCGTGGGCCTAATCGATTTCTGGGGGCCGCGCGACCGGGCGCGATCCCGGCAATCTTCCTGAGCGGTCGTGCGCGGCGACAGCAGTACGTGGAATTGCCTGGCTGGGCACGGGGCTTGCATCCCCTCGGCCTCATCGCCCGGGCGCGCTGCGACGCGCGCCACGGGGATGCGATGCATTCCTTGCCCCAGCGGCTTGGCCTGCGCGCATTTTTCGTTGGTGATGAGAACCGGGCTGGTCGTTCATCCCGCTCCGGACTTGGGCAGGTGTCTTTTCAACTGGGGGTCGAGCATGAAGTCGAGGTTCCGTCGGCTGTGGCAGGAAGACCGCGGCGTGTTGACGTTCGAATGGATTCTGTTGATCACGGTGCTGACGATCGGCGTGGTGGGCGGCCTGAGTGCCGTGCGCGACGCGGTGATCAGTGAGTTGGGTGACGTGGCCGAAGCCGTCGTATCGCTCGACCAGTCGTACATCATCATTACGCCCGTCGAGGCTGTGGCCCACGACGAAGCCCAAGATGGTGCCAGCGATTCGTTCTTTCGGGATATCAACTGCAATCGCGCAGCGAGTTGCCGTCCGCAGCAATAACCCCTGCGCGCTCGCCCAGGCGGGCCGGCGGCCGTTGCCATCGGGCCCAGGCGCCGCGTTTAGGTTGCGTAAACACCACAAACCGGGCTGAGGATAGTCCGCTGCACCGGGCAATGGAAAACGACACAAGATCTTTCCTTACAGGGAGTTGCGAACCGGAATTGATTTCCGGATCGTGACCCAGGCATGGAAGGTGCATGGGTCCAGGAGCGGGCCTCTGGAAGGGCGCCCGAAGCGCCATTGGGCGATTCGGTGGTACCGGATCGCGGGGTTATTTCTTTTGTTCACAAGGAGCATAGGTAGTGAAGCGTTTCTGTTCGCGGCTGTGGCAGGAAGACCGCGGCGTGTTGACGTTCGAATGGATTCTGTTGATCACGGTGCTGACGATCGGCGTGGTGGGCGGCCTGAGTGCCGTGCGCGACGCGGTGATCAGTGAGTTGGGTGACGTGGCCGAAGCCGTCGTATCGCTCGACCAGTCGTACATCATCATTACGCCCGTCGAGGCTGTGGCCCACGACGAAGCCCTAGATGGTGCCAGCGATTCGTTCTTTCTGGATATCAACTGCAATCGCGCGTCGAGCTGTCGTCCTGGCCAACCTCCGGTTCCTGGCCAGACGGTGAATCTCTCGCCGGTTCGGTAACTGTCGGTTGTTCGGAAGATTTGCCTCCGCGGCGGGTCGCCCCCCGGGGATCTCGCCGCGGAGGGCTTTTTCCTGGGTTTTTCTCGGTGTCGCTCATCGTTCGCAAACGTTTCTCTCGGAGATTGTGCACATGACCCTTCGCACTTCGCTCTTGGCCCGGCGACTGTGGCACGACCAGCGCGGCGTGTTGAGCTTCGAGTGGATCTTGCTGATCACGGTGCTCGTGATTGGCGTGGTAGGTGGGCTCAGCGCCACGCGCGACGCCGTGATTAGTGAACTGGGCGATGTGGCCGGCGGCATCGTGGCGGTCGACCAAAGCTATTCGGTCGCCCCCGATCACTGCATCGGCGGCAACGGCTTCAGCTTCAGCGATACCCAGTGCAACTCGGCCAGCACTTGCCGTCCACGCAACTAGCAGTCCGTCCATTCCTTCAGCGGGCTGCTGGGCCGGCGGCCAATCGATGTCGGGTGGCTTGTGCGCGCGTCACGCCGCGGGGCCAGCCACATTTCTCATTGACTCGAACAGGGGGGGGATGCGGGCATGGAACCTTCGCTGGTCCTGGTACTACTGGTGGCGGGTTTCGTCGGCCTGGCCGCTGGCTGGGATCTGTTTACGCGGCGTATACCGAATTTCATGACGGTACCCATGGCAGCCGGGGGACTCGCCTTCCACGCCCTAGCGCCCACCGGGCACGGCAGCGCGCTTGCCCTGTCGGGCTTGGCGCTGGGCATGGGACTCTTGTTGCTGCCGTTCTTGCTGGGCGGTAGCGGCGGAGGCGACGTCAAGCTATTAGCCGCGCTAGGGGCCTGGCTGGGCCCGGTGCAACTGCTGATTGCTTTCCTGCTGAGCGTGTTCACGGCGGCGTTTTTGGCGGTACTGGTGACCACCTATGTGGCCATCGATAGCGGCATTGCCAAGAGCCGGGGACGTTTCCTGGGCACCACGACGTGTGGCGACAACGCCACGCAGACCGGCAAGCGAGTGCTGCCGTTTGCTCTGCCTGTAGCGGTGGGAACCTGGTTGTTGCTGGCCTGGCTGTCGCAGCACGGCGCTCTGTAAGTCGCCCGACGTGCCCGGCACGCCGTGTGCATGGCAGTTGAATTCACTTCGTTCGATTTCTGGTGGAGACGACACCATGGCACTTTGTTCGGAACGCTCGACACGCCGTCGCCAGGGGCGAGGCATGCTGACCTTGGAATTGGTACTGGGGTTACCCCTGGTGCTGCTGGTGCTGTTGGCCGTGGTCGAGTTGGGGCTCTTGTTGTCAGCGGCCCAGGCGGTGAGCGCGGCCGCCAACGTCGGGGCGCGCGAAGCGTCGCTGCCTGG
>CAYSXM010000338.1:0-5443 GCA_964434905.1 uncultured Pirellulales bacterium
CAGCGCGGCTTTCGCCGCCTGCTGCCGAACGATTGCGGAACCCGGCATTATCGTTGTTCGATCGCCAGCGACAGGTTGCCAAGTGGACCTTGACCCTGGTGCGGCAGCGCGCCGTTGAAACCGTCGACGTCAGCGACGACGACCTGGCACGCTTTTTTGAGAAACAGGTGACACCCAAGGAACGCGACGAGTTGCTGGCCTTGCCACAGGATGAACTCGATCTGCAATTGCGATTGCTCTACCTGCGAGACCGGCTGCCCCGCCCCGACCCGCGCCGTGGCCCGCCCCCCGACGGCCCGCCCAATTTGGGACCAGGCGGCGAAGATATGCCGCCGCCCTTTCGACCGGGCAGGCGAAGGGCCCGACGCCCCGACGAAGGCCCGTAGTCGAACCAACTGCGGCGAGTGCGCGGCGTTGAAATGCAGTCGCCGCAAAGTGCGCGGGCCTAAACGGTACCGCACCGTCGTTTCGCCGCGGGCGCCGTTCACGTTGGACCAAGGCCATGGGTCCGCGCCCGTTGGTTGGGCAAAATCGTTGAAATCGCCCAGCCACACTCGACCCCTACACCCCTGGTCCCCTGGCGCAAGTTGCCCTGCTGGAAAATCTGGCTCGAACGGCCTCGGCAACTTGCGCGAACGTGGCGAGTGCAACAGGGCGCGGGCGGGCGGCAGCAAGAAATGCCGGACCCATGGCACTCCTTCGCCGGTAGTCGTGGGGTATTTTTCCGTAGCACCCACCGATCGCGGTGCTCCTGCCTGCTCTCCCCCCTGCCCTGCTCTCCCCCCTCGCAGTTTACTCTGCCTGCCAACCAGGAGGTGCACCATGGTGCGCCGCATTGTCGCCTTGGGTTGTAGCTCATTGTTGTTTGTTGTCGGAATGGGTTCCGTTTCCCGGTTGTTGGCCGATGGCCCACAACTGTTGATTGCGAATGACAACCCGGCGGTGCTGAGCGAGAACGCCGGACCAGGTGTCATTTCGACGACGAGCAGGTTTGCCGCGTCGGAGGCTGGCGCCGCACCGGACGCCGGCGTGAAACTTGGCGTCGAACTGCATCTCGTGGGTCGGCGATACTCTCGACAGTTCTGCCTCGATGACAAGAAGTGTTCGCCGGTTGCGGTGTTGCCGGCAGGCGATTTCTACCTGGTAGTCGATGAAGCCACGGCGGCGATGGTAAACGTTTGCCTGGATGGTGAGGTGTTGTCTGGACCGAGTCTGGATGCCACAGCGGCTACCGACAAGACAGCCGCTGGCGCACCTGTAAGACCGTCGATGGCCGGAACTGACGATGCGACTGACACCGGCCCTCTGGAATTTCCACTGGGAAGGTTAGCTCGAGGCAAGCACACGCTGGTGTTAGCGTGCGACGCACAGTTGGGGGCCGAGTGCAAGCCGCCCAAGCCAAACAAAAAAACGTTCACCCTTGTGGTGGGTGGTTTGCGCAGTCCCCAGATTTCATTCGCGGCCGGAGCGGGCCGGCCCTCGCTTTCCTCGCCGGTGCGCGACCTGGTGTCGATCGACGCCTGCCACTTCAACGTGATCGTGGAACATCCCGACGCACCGTGTGGCGCCGTCGCGGTGCTGATTGGCAACGAGCCGGTCGGCGCGGGCTATCTGGTAGATCATCAGGCTGTGGTGGCTTGCCACACAGGCTTGCCAGCCGGGCGATATGCACTACGTGCGGAGTTGGAAGTAGACGGCGCTGTGGCGGAATCGACCTCGCTCGGCATCCATTTCGCGCCACGCAGAGTGCGCGAGATGACCGACCTGGTGAACCAGGAAGAAGTCGGAGCCCATCTGGAAAAGGCCGCGGCAAAACGTGCTGGTGTATTCCACATGGCTGCGCATCTCAAAACGGGCGGCACGCACGATACGCCAACGGAATCGAACGCGGCTTCGCCAAAGGAACAGCCGAAGAACCCCTGCCCCGACGAACCAGGCGCAACCGACGCACGCGCGAGGAATGCCGAAGGCGCGGGCACGGCGAACCCACCCAGTTCTCAGCCAATGCCAGCGGTCGTCGAGCAACCAGCAGCACCCTCAGGCCAAACGACGCCAGAACTGCCGCAGCCCAGCGGCAGGCCCGGGGAAGCACCGAACACCGACTGCACCCCGGGAAACCCATCAGCGGCCGCCGCTGATCGGAGTACCGAAGAGAAGCAACTTTCCAATGCGCATCGGGCAGGTTCCACGCCGGGGCCGTTTGCCTTCGACGTGCTGCCGACCATCGACTATGTGCCAGAGGATTTGCAAACAACTTCGGACGATGACCCGGACCAGGAGGATCCGCCGGTGCGCGATTTCCGGTTCGACAATGCCGCGCACTTCCCGCGGCCGCAGTTCGATCGTGCTGGCCGCGCGATTCCAGACCAGGGGTTGGTGATCTACGAAGGGATGCGCTTGGCACTGTATGCCGACGGGCGATACGAAGTGCAGTTCAGCGCCTCGAGCCCCTTGATGCCCACCCAAGTGCGCCTGCAGTTGCTGTTGGAGTTAGATTCGGGGCACGTCTACACCCTGACGCTGCCGCCGTTGGCAGTGGTGTTGTACGAGGACGAGCTGGGCCTGGGAAACCGCCGCGCGGGCGAACGAACCATTTCACACCAGGGCTACGCGCCGGTGGTAGCGCAATGTCTGACCCACGTGGTGGGCGTGGCCCGTCGAGGAACGGCACAATTCGGCACCGGGCAAGACTACGTGGTGCGCGAGGAAGGCAACCGATTCGGTTTCTAGCCAGCAGTTGAATTGACAAACGACCTGCTATTGTCCCGCAGCGCGCACGTTGCGGACCGCAGGGTCGATCGGCAGCGAACCAGCGTTTCGCCGCAACGCCCTCGAGTGCGCCGAATGCACCGCCAGCGGGCCGACGGCTGGCCCCTGGGGTTAAGCGCGAGAAAGTCGCGTAGCAATTGGGCCAGTCGGCGAGGCAAACTGGGCAAACTGGTTCACTGCAACAACCCCGCATGGGGGTGAATTTGTGCATGTTGCCAACGGTGACGGTCGATAATCCGACCAGGCAAACCTTGCCGATTCCAACGGTCGTAACTGCGCTGTGAACCAGCGACCGCGTGCGGCCGCACTTCGATGCGCGGTCGGCAATTTGGCCGATTCGGTGGGCAGCCGGTGCTGGCGGTTCGGCGCGCAAACGGCGGCGGCCGTTTGCCATGCAGGATGCAGTCGCGTTGTAGGCAAGACCCACGGGTCTTGCCAGGGCCACCAAGGAAGGTGCGGCATGGCGTACGAAGCGGATCATCTTCGCCGGTGGGCAAAAATTGGCGGCCTGTTGCTGGCTACCTTCGCGGTGGGGCGCGGCTGGGTACGGTTCGGCGCAGAGACTGAAAAGCCCGACCGGCCCGCCGTGGCACGCGCGGTGCATGTGGAGAGGTCGTGGCGGGAAGAGTCAGAGCCATCGCGCATCGACCCCGCTCCTTCAGGACGGATCGACGAATTCGCTCCATCACTAGATGGCTCCTCACACAGTCGCACGCGAACGCAGACTTCCGACGAGCAATTGACGGTGCGTCAAACGAATCACACGACACTGTTGCCAATCGCCTCGATGGCAACCGCAGTCGGAACAATACCAAACGACACCAAAGTAGCCATAGAAGCCGAATCATTTCGCTTTCCGGATGTCGCGAATGGTGCCGAATTGTGGCTGCCCTCTGGAACGAATCATTTCTCAATTCATCTGAGCGCGACCCCAGCCATTTCAACGAGCCAACGATATTCAGTCACATGGAGTTCCACTGGACAGCAACCAAACACAGCATCTGACACACTTGAGAACATCAATGCAAAGCCGTTAGCGGTTGCTGGTCCGGCGACCTACACGGCAACGATTGCTGAAGAAAACGTCCAGCCACCCTTCCGGACGTTTACTATTCATGTGCCTGCCGGCAACCGACAGCCTACGTCGCCCACGATTACCAGGTGGGCCGTCGGCAGCCACGACACACTGACAACGCTCACCAACACACCTACAATCACCGGACTCGTGGCGGGAGAGACGAATACTCCCGTCAAGTTGCGCGTACGTGGAATCTGTGGCGACGAAACCGCTAGTCTGCGCTTTTGGCTGTTGGAACAAGAAGGACCATCGCACGTATTCGAGGTGCTGCAGGAGGTTCACGCCGAAATTGTTCGACTCGAACCGAAATCAGATTTTGAGGCCGTACTAACCTGGCAAGCAGACAGTCTGAAATCCCGAACAAACGGCGATCGCAATTTTAAACTTGCGGCGCTCGCGCAGAATCGACAAAACCATAATACGTCACCCCCAATCAGTCTTGAATTGAAATTGATCACGATCAACGGGTCCGACGTCAGGGCGCCAGAGGTTTTAGGGACACGGCCACATGACTCGACGGCCACGCCAGTGCCCCTTACCCGGCATAACGACTCGAACGTAGCGTGGACCAACCAAAACGCAATCGACGTCGTCGCCGAGGCACCGCTGGACCGCGCCGTCGGCCAATACTTGCACCTGTACGTTGGCGGAACGTTGGTCTCAACGACGCCGATACCGGCGAGCGGCAACGTAGTCATTTCCTCTGGACAGTTGTCCGACGGCATCCACGAGCTTACCGCAAAATGGGCGCAGGGAGATGTCGTCAACAACGACAAATCAACCAAGTTCCAGGTGCGCGTCAACACAAGGCGACCAGTGGTGAAATCGGTCACACCGCGAGACTTTGGCACACGGCCAGGGGTGAACACATTCGTCGTTGAGGTCCAATCGGAATCAGAAATGCAGGGCCTCGACACGCTGGACAACTACAAGCTGTATCCGGCCAAGGGCATTCGCGAAATCAACCGGATAGAACGCCGGATGCCGGTCACCATTAAGCAACCCAGACCCAGCGCCGACGGTCGATCGGTTACGCTGGAAGTCGATCCCCAGCCGGCAGACTTGTATCTGCTGGTGATAAAGGACCTCAAGGACAAATACGGCAACGCGCTCGTGGGATCGACCGACAACCCCGACGGGCCGTACGAGATTCTACTAGGAGGCACGGCCGCCGGACCGGGCGACGGCGACTACGCCGTGATGATGGAGCGCGGCGTGCGTAGCCACACCGGACCCAACGCGACCTTCGGCGAGTACACCGAACCGACCGAGTTTCCCAACGGCTTCAATCCCCACGACCACGTCGAAACACGCGTGGCGCGGCTGTATTACTTCCGCGACGCGCACCGCGTGGCGCAGATCATCAATCGCGACGTGAAGTCGTACAACCGCCAAGGGGTCGACGTGGCCGAGCAGTTGGCAGGCAAGGCCCGCGGCGACGCCGACACGGCCACGGGCGAGCGCCAGCAGGCCGAGCGCGCGGCGATCGAAGCAGCCCGCAAAACCCGCGAGGCCGAGGCAGAGCTGGCCGAGGCTCAGCAGACGGCCAACAACGCCAAGATCGTCGGCACGTACGACCTCGACGATCACGTCATC
>CAYSXM010000339.1:0-5420 GCA_964434905.1 uncultured Pirellulales bacterium
GCAAATCGAGAGTGCCGCTGCCGCCCAAGGCCAACGGCGAGAAATCCTTGCCCAGGCCCAGCGCGATTTCGGAGGCGGGGTCGGCGGCCGTCGCGGGTGGCCCTGCCAGAACCAGGGCGTTGGGTTCGCCCAATTCCGCGCCCACGGTGATCTCGAACGCTTGAAATGGCGACCCCTGGAACACATCGGTCCGGAGGCCCAACGCGGCAAATTGTTGGGCCAGGTATTCGGCTGCCCGGTCGAGTCCGGCGGTGCCTACGCCGCGTCCCTCTTGCTCGTCGGCGGCGAAAAAACCCACCATCGCGCGCAGGCGTTCCTCGCAGGCCGCGGTTTCCTCGGCCCCGAGGGGTGTCGCCCCCCCCGGCGTTGACAAAAACAGCGCGGCGCTGCACACGATCAGCCAGGAGAAACAGGCAGGCCGATGTTTCCGGCCCGTGTTGGTCTGTTGGTGGCGGCCGCCCGCCCACATCGACTCGTTCACAAGAATCTCCCGTTGGGGCAAAAAACCCGATTCGATACCGTGGTCCGGACCCGTCAAGGTTTCCCAATTCACCGCAGATTGCTGGCGCGATTGTTCGCCAAGCCGACGAGCAACGCAAGGCGCGAACTCGGTTTTGACACAAAATGCCTCCCGCGATAGACTTCCCGCCCTGCGTAGAGGACTCGTGCCCTACGCCGACCGACGAGCACGGATGCTTCGTCGGGTATCTTGCAACGATTGTGCCGGTGGCCCCCCCGCCCCAACCAATCGGCGCCGGGGACCTGGGGCGCGACCGCTGGTCCGCGGCACACGGAGGTGCTCTTGGTATTCGCTCGACCGTGTGTGCTGGTTGTCGATCGCCAGGATACCACCAGCGAGGTGCTGTACACCGTGTTGTCGTCGCGAGGAGTCGACGTGGTGTCTGCTACGGCACCCGACGAAGGGCTGCGGCTAGCGGCCCAGCATCGGCCAGATCTGATCGTTCTGGATCTCGATTTGGACCGCGATTCGAGCGAGATATTTTGCGGCAAATTCCGCGCAGCCGGTGCTGTCGACACGCCGCTCATTCTACTGGGGGCAGCGCGAGAAGCCGGGCCCGTGGCCGCCTGTCTGGCGAAACCCTACCACTATGGCGCGTTGGTCCGTAGAATCGAAGAGCTACTGGGCGAAGCGTTCATCGGCTCGCGAATTCCGGCCTAGCGATGGGCTGGGCGAGGCGTTTCCCGGTGGCGCGCCGGCTGTCGATCGCGCGTGCACGCGCGGCCCGGGCTGTCGGTCGCACCTGGCGTGGGTCCCGATTCACGGCGCAGTGCGTGGGCCCTGGCGCAGGCCGGGCCGTCGCCCCGCGCCCATGGTTCAACTCGGCGGAGCCTCTGACGTGCCTTCGCTGTTCGTCATTCGCGGCACCGACCAGGGTTTGCGCTATGAGTTGACCGCGCCGGTGGTCGGCTTGGGGCGAGAGCCGGGTAACACGGTGGTGCTGCACGATCACGAAGTTTCGCGCCGGCATGCCGAGCTTCGTTCCGATGGGCTGGATTACACTCTGCTCGATCTGGATAGCTCGAATGGAGTTTTCGTTAACGGCAACCGAGTGCGCCAGCGGCGGTTAGCCAGTGGGGACCAGGTGCAACTGGGTGCCACGCTGTTGCTGTACACCGGCGTGTTGTCCCATGCCGATGGGCCGCTCGACGAAGGCGTTGACATCCTGCCACGCGATCAAGGGGGTAGTTCGCGCATCGTGCGATCGATCAGCCAAGAAGAAGGCAGCCGAATTCTCTCGGCCGGCGATCAGGTGGCCTCGAGCCCTTGGCTGGCGCGCGCTCGGGATAACCTGCAGATCATGTATCACACGGCCCTGGCCGTGAGTCATACGCTCGACATCGATCAATTGTTGTCGCGTATTCTAGACCTGATATTTGAATGGGTGGCCGCCGACCGAGGTTGCGTGATGCTGGTGCATCCCGAAACCGGCAAGCTCGAAGCCAAGGCGCGGCGCGATCGGCGCTTGGCGCCCGCCGACCAGCGGATGGCGATCAGCCAGACGATTCTGGATTACGTAATCCAACGCCGTCAGGGGGTGCTGACCAGCGACGCTCGCGAGGACCATCGTTGGACTGCCGCTGCTAGTATCGTGCAACATGGCGTGCACGAGGCGATTTGCGTTCCCATGCAGGGGCGCTACGATCTGGTGGGGGTGATTTACCTCGACACATCCACGTCGCCCGAACAATTGCTGCAAGTACCTCACGAGAACAAATTCAACGAGGAGCACCTGAAGTTATTGATTGCCATCGCCCATCAGGCGGCCTTGGCGGTGGAAGACACCCGCTATTATTCCGCGATGGTTCAGGCCGAGCGCCTGGCCGCGATCGGGCAAACCATTGCCACGCTGTCACACCACATCAAGAACATTTTGCAAGGGGTGCGCGGAGGTAGCTACCTGATCGAGATGGGCCTGTCGCAACACGACGAAAAGATCGTGCGCAAGGGCTGGGACATCGTGGAGCGGAACCAGAAAAAAATCTCCAATCTGGTGCTGGACATGCTGACGTTTTCCAAGGATCGGGAACCAGAACTGCTGCCGGCCGATCTGAATGCCACGGTGCAAGACGTCGTCGAGGTCGTGGCAGCCCGCGCTGCCGACCTGGGAATGGAACTCGTCTGGCTGCCTGCGGCCGATATGCCGTACTGCACGTTCGATCCCGATGGCATCCACCGTGCCGTGCTCAACGTGGTGACCAATGCCATCGACGCCTGCGAGGGGCAAGCGCAGCGCAAGGTCGTGGTTAGCACCCACTACGACGCTGCCGCGGCACTGCTGCGGGTGGAAGTGACTGACAGCGGGCCGGGCATCGCGCCGGAGGACCAGGACCATATCTTTTCGCTATTCGTCAGCCACAAAGGCAACCGGGGAACCGGCTTGGGCTTGCCTGTCACACGCAAGATTATCCAAGAGCACGGAGGCCGTGTGAGTGTGACGAGCCAACTGGATCACGGCACGCGGTTTGTATTGGAACTGCCCGCGGTGTTACCCGATGCCACGCTTGGCAACCCGCGCGCAGGAGATTTTCCGGCGGCGATCAAACTGGGCCTGCTGCCCGACTAGCGACGGCACCCCTCTGCGCTGCCGTACAAGCGGCGTGCTAGGCCAACGGCTGGTAGCCCGCTGCTCGCCCCACAAAGGGGTTGTGTACGCGTTCGCGACCAATGGTGGTGACTGGTCCGTGCCCGTTGAGCACCCGGGTATCGTCGGGCAAATCGAAAAGTTTGCGATGGATGCCCGCAGCCAAGAGGTCGAAATCGCCATCTGGAAAATCCGTTCTCCCCACACTGCCGGCGAATAGCACATCGCCTCCCAACACGACCGCGGGCTGGTCGTCGCGACAGATGTAAACCACGTGGCCGGAACTGTGGCCGGGAATTTCGCGCACTAGAAACCGAAATCCGGCCACCTCGTAAACATCGCCTTCGCGCACGGTGGTGTCGGCCGGAGGGCTAGTGATGGGGGTGCCGAACATGGCCGAAAGGTTTTGCCACGCATCGGTCAGCTTTTCCTGGTCCCCCTCTCCGATCACCAGCGGGCATTGTGGAAACCGCTCTTTCAGCGTGCGATTGCCCCCGATGTGGTCGGCGTGGCCATGGGTCAGGAGCATCGCCGTAGGGGTCAGTTGATGTTTTTCGAGCAGTTCTAGAATCTTGTCGGGTTCCAATCCCGGATCGACCACCACGCATTCTCGACTCCCCTCGCGCCAGCCGACAAAGGTGTTTTCAGCAAACGGGGCTGACACAATGCAGATCCAATTAGCCTGTGGTGGCGACACGATTGCTCTCCCTCGAACGGCGGATGTCGGCTACATTTTGCTCCCCCCAACCCACCGGGGCCGTTGGTAGCAGAGTTGACCTAGGTCGTCTGACCGCGATGTTACGCGGCACCCCCAAGGCCGGTTGCGCAAAGCCGGCCGACGGGGTTAGGCATTGTAAATTCCTCCGGTTACGGTGGCGATAGACACCCTGGGTAGCCAGCGAGGCGAGGCAAACAGCGCTTCCGGAGAATCTCCCCAAGCGATGCGTGGTCAAGCGTTTGCGATGACTGCTGGCCGTGGGCCGGCGTCGTTTGCAATCTGTGGCACACGAATTGCTCAGCCCATCCGGCCGCACCATGGCTCGGCCGAGTCCGCGCTCGTTACACACTCCGGGTCGCGCCGCGACCCGCATCGACAGGAAGTCCGCACAGGAGTGTCGCATGCCGCGAAATCGTTGCTGTGTTTGGGTCGCCACACTAGCGGCCTTGGCCACCTGCTCGGCAACCGCAGGGGCGCAACAACTTACCCCGCCGGGGTTGCTGCCTGCGACACCCTCCACCCAGCGGGTATTGGCCCGTGGCGCGGCCGTTCCCGGCGATCGCCTGCAACGACCCGTGTATCGCGTGGCCGAAGCACCTAGCACGCCCCCCGCGTTAGCTAACCGGCGGCCGGTCCTCGAGCATTCCGACCCCAACGAACACCCGCTGATGCCCGCCCTGCGCTGGGCTCACGAAGGCGTTCTGGGAGCCCGCGCGATTTCCGATTACCAAGCGGTGTTTGTCAAGCGCGAACGGGTGAACGGCGAATTGTTGGATCACGAATTCATGTTGATCAAGGTGCGGCACCAGCCGCTGAGCGTGTACATGCATTTTCTGAATCCGCCCGACAAGCGCGGCCAGGAAGTGATTTGGATCGAGGGTCAGAATGATGGCAAGATGTGGGGTCACACCACTGGTTTGCAACACAAGGTGGTAGGCGCCGTGCAATTGGCCCCGACGGGCATGATTGCCATGCGGGGTAATCGGCATCCGATTACTGAAGCGGGTGTGCTCAACTTGCTCGAACGCCTCATCCAGATCGGCGAGGCGGACACCAAGTATGGCGAGTGCGAGGTGAAGTTCTATCAGGGCGCCAAAGTCGACGAGCGGCAATGTACCTGCATTCAAGTAATGCATCCCACGCCGCGCCGCAACTTCCTGTTTCACCTGGCTCGGATTTACGTCGACGACGAATTGAATCTGCCGATTCGGTACGAGGCCTACGACTGGCCAGCCAAGGCAGGCGGTCCGCCGCAACTGACCGAGGAATACACCTACACCAAGCTCAAACTGAACAACGGCTATACGGACATCGACTTCGATCCCAATAACCCGGCCTATCGCTTCAATCGCTGAGGCACTGCTCGCGCCGAGCCAAGGCCGGCACTGCTGCCCGAGATGTCCCGGCCATTATCGCTGCCAAGACGTGTCGTTCTGATGCGACAGGGCCTCCACGCCCGAGGGAAGCGCTAGCCGAGTTCCCGGTCGCAAGCGATTGAAATTCTCGCCGATGGCCTCTCGGTTCAAGTCATATAGTTCCGACCACCGAGCGCCCTGCCCCAGTTCCTTACGTCGTTCGGCGGCGGCCCCGTCGGGTGC
>CAYSXM010000340.1:0-5417 GCA_964434905.1 uncultured Pirellulales bacterium
GTCATCAGGGCGTTACGCTGCGCGGCCAGGGCACACCCATCGACGATCTGGAACCTGCCGTGCCAGTCTCCCCCGCACGCGAGCAGGCCACGCGCGAGGTGCTGGCCCAGTTGAACCGCGCGCACCTCGAGGCGCGCGGCGGCGACGATGCCTTGGCTGCGCGGGTGCGCAGCTATGAACTGGCGGCCCGCATGCAGTTGGCCGTCCCGCGCGTGGCCGATCTGTCGAGCGAGACCGCCGCCACGCAAGCCCTGTATGGGCTCGACCAACCGGTCTCGGCCGATTTCGGGCGAGGGTGTTTGTTGGCGCGACGGTTGCTGGAACAAGGCGTGCGCTTCGTGCAGTTGTTTTCCGGTGGTTCGTTCGGCTCGCCCCGGATCAATTGGGACGGTCACGAAGACATGCGCGAAAACCACGGACGAGAGGCACCCCGTATCGATCAGCCCGTGGCGGGCTTGCTGCGCGATCTGCGCCAGCGGGGACTGTTGAACGACACCTTGGTGCTGTTCACTACCGAGTTTGGCCGCACCCCATTCACCCAATCGGCGGCCGACGTGGTGGGCACCGGCCGCGATCACAACCAATCTGGTTTCAGCGTCTGGCTGGCCGGCGCGGGACTAAAGCACGGAATGTCCTACGGCCGGACCGATGATACAGGCTACAAGGCGATCGAGAACCCCACCACCTGGCCCGATTTTCACGCCACGGTGTTGCACCTGCTGGGCATCGATCACCAGCGGCTGACCTTTTACCACAACGGCATCCGCCGCCGGTTGACCAACGTGCATGGGCAGGTTATCCAGCCGATTTTGGCGTAGGGCGCCGCAAACTATCTCGTGAGAGTTTCTGCCGTGTTGCCGGTGTTGGCCGGGCTCTGGGACGTCGTTGAAGAAGGCCCCCTTGGCATTGCTCAACGCACCTGCGGCGCACCAGCGGTCAGCAGCATTACCTCACGACGACTTACATCGCTGCTTGTGCATTGCAGCGGCCTGCTGCGCTTTTCAGCCAGACCGCTACGGCCCAAGGCTTGCGCGCGTCGTTCCCGTTAGCTGGGCCGTGGGCTCTCGATTTGCCTCGGAAGCCGTGGCGGCATCGGCCGCGCAGCGGAACCCCAAATGGTTGCTGCAAAAGTCGGGCGGAAACCCTTGCCGCGCGGCCACGCGATAGCCGGTGGAATAGTTGGGAGCACACAACCAACTGCCTCCCCGCGCCACGTGTTCAGTGCCTCGTGCAGGCCCCCGCGGATTGGTGACCTCGCCGGGCTCGTATCCCTGCGGTGCGTACCAGTCGGCGCACCATTCCCAGACGTTGCCAGCCACGTCGAATAGCCCCCAGGCATTGGGCGCGAAGCTGCGCACGGGTGCCAGGCCCGCGAAACCGTCGGCGGCCAGGTCGCGGTCGGGAAACCATCCCTGCCAGGTATTAGCCAAATAGCCTGCCGGTGCCGGATCTTCGTTGCCCCAGGGAAACTGTGCGTCGGCGACCGCGGCGCGTGCTGCATATTCCCATTCGGCCTCGGTCGGCAACCGTCGACCGGCCCAGCGCGCATAGGCCTGTGCGTCGTACCAGGAAACCTGGGTAACGGGATCGTCGCTGCCCGCCTCGCCAGCCATGGTGTGTCCGTTGGGAAATCGCCAGTTGGCGGTGGGGTCGTCGCGCCATTGGCCATGTTGGGGGTCGAACACCCTGGCCTTGTGGTGTTGCTCTGCCGTGGTCACGTAGCCCGTGGCTTCGACGAACTTGGCGAACTGTTGGGCCGTGACCTCGGTGG
Organism: uncultured Pirellulales bacterium; assembly: GCA_964434905.1. GTDB lineage: Bacteria > Planctomycetota > Planctomycetia > Pirellulales > CAYNRE01 > CAYSXM01. The sequence goes on from CAYSXM010000340.1 coordinate 1,772, forward strand.
CTTCGATGGCCAGCGCCGCCAGCCGCACCCGGTGTGCCGGGCGCTCGGAGCGATAGGGCGAGTGCTCGTCTCCCATGCGAAATGTGCCGGCGCTCAAGGGGATCAGGGGCGAGTCGTCCGTGGGCGGCGCGGGTACTCTGGCGCTGGCCGCGGCCGTGCTCAACCAGCGCAGTCGCGAGTGCCAAACGCCCAGGGCCAGCGCCGCCGCGAACAGCAGTGCCATTCCCGACAGCAGCCCGCGTTTGCCCAGCGCTTGGGTCATGTGCTCGACCTCCTTGTCGCGGCCACGGCAGTGAACATTCTGGCCGGGCTAAACACCGCGGCGCCATGTGTTTCGGCGCTATACCCTGCGCCGCTGCCGATAACGCCGACTGGCATCTTCCAGCAGTTGGCGCTCCTCGGCCGTCAGGCTGGCCTCGCCGGATCGCCTGATCTTGTCCAGCACTTTGTCCATTTCGGCCACCAAGTCGACCCCGTCGCTATCGGGTGCTTGGTCTTGATAGACCTTGAGTTGTGGCTGGCCCCACCACCGCCGCCGGCGATTCGTCGGCCATGCTGGCCACCAGCGCCCCAGCGAAATCTGGAAGTGAAAATACAAGAACGCCAAGAAGGCGCCCGTCAAATGCGCGGTATAGGCCACATTGCCACCTTCACCGGGTCGCATGGCCATCATCAAATCGCCCACCACATAGATGCCGATCAGCAACCAGGCCGGCACCGGGATCACGCCCCACACATAGATCAACCGTTTGGGAAAGTGCAGCGCAAACAGCACCCCGATGCCCACCACGGCGCCCGACGCACCGATCAGCACTGCCCGGCCCGGCTCGCCGGAAGCCAGTTGACCCACCAGCCAGCCCAAACCGGCTAGGGCCACCAGCGCCAGGTACAACCGCAAGAATTCAGCGCGGCCATAGCGTTCTTCAATGTCGCGGCCAAAAAAATACAACCCCAGCATGTTGAACAGCACATGCCCCAGGTCGTGGTGCAAGAACCCATAGGCCCACAACTGCCAGACATTCCAGGGCGTTCGCCACAGGTCGCTGCGCAGCCCACCCCACTCACTCAGCACGCCGCGCAATAGAATGAAGTCGATGAAGAACACCGCCGCGTTGAGCAACACCAGGTTGTGGACAACCGAATTGGTCGACCAAAACGAGCCGCCGCGGGAGTCTTCTCGATAATAGTCGCGGTCGTATACGCCCATACCAGAGATTGAACCTAGCGGATGTGGAATCCACGCCGCGAAAGTGGCTGATCGACTGGAACAATTGGCTGACTGACAGGCATCTTGGGCCTGCGGTGGGCACGGCAACCGGGGGCCGACCCCCTGTCATAATCGACCGGGCGCGGCAGCGACAAGCCCGTTCGGCGGCCCCCCCAGTTTAGGGCCTGTCCCAGAGCCGCTTGTGGCGGCGAAAGAGGGAGTTTTTGGACGCTGCCAGGAGTGGTTCCTCTCCGCGTATCCAAGGATCGATACGCGGAGGACTCACGACGCCGAAGCATCCAAAAACTCCCCTTTCCCTTCGGGTTTTGCCAAACTCACGTCGTCTGCTTCGTCATCGCGACTCCGCAAATAGACTTCGAATATGCGTCGTTGTTCTTCCTTGCAGCCTACAGAAATTTGGTCAAACGCCGCTCACTATGGGTTCTGGGATCGGCCCTCAGCCCCCCCGGCCAAGACCCCTCGCCGCCCTCGAATGCTGCGAGCCGCCCGACGCGCTGCGCCGCGCGACCACCACGCGCGCCGAGGCTCAGACCACACGCACACTGGGTGCCTGTGCTTGGGCCGCAGGCCGCCGAGATCGGGCGGGTGCCGCGATTCTTCGCCGGGCGAATTCCGACTATACTGCGCGCTGGTCGCACAACCGGATGGGTGGCCGAGTGGTCGAAGGCGGCGGTATTGAAAACCGCTGGGCGGGAAACCGTCCCGGGGGTTCGAATCCCTCCCCATCCGCTTTTACGTTCGCTGGTTGTCGCCTAACGGCCCGTCGAAGGCGCTAGCGGCAAGCCGCTCGGGCCAGGGTCTGCTAGCCGCGCGCGACCTGGCGTTTTCCTGGCTTGCGCTCCAAGCGAGAGACATACACATCGACGCCGGTGTGGTTCTCGACTTCTTCACCGGCAACGTTGCGAATGCGGGCCGAAGTGAAGTACAGCTCCTTACCATCGGCTGACAAGCAGGGCTCGGCGGCGCTGTATCTACGCCCGGCCGAGGCAGCGTTGCAAGCGCGCGATGGGGACGACGCCGACCGGCTCTGCGGATAGACTCCGAATATGCGTCGTTGCCCTTTCTCGCATCCGACGTAAATGTGGTCAAAACGCCGCTCACAATGGGCTCGGGGATAGGCCCTTGATGATCGCTTGCAGATGCGGCAGAAACACCACGGCGCCGGCCAGCGCCGCGCCGCAGGCTGCAACCAGCACGGCGGCGCTGCCAATGTCGAGCGCTGCTTTTACGTGCGGGTCGAACTGCCGGGTAACTGCCTTGGCAAGGTGCTCGAGCGCGCTGTTGAACAACTCAGCAACCAGCACGGCGGCAATCGCGCCGCACACGACGCACCACTCGATGGGCGCCAGTGCTACGGCCCAACCCAGACTAGCGGCCACCGCTGCCGCGGCGAAATGCACCGCGAAGCTGCCTTGCCCCCTCACGCCCTGCACCAGCCCGAGACCGGCGTTGGAAAATTTCCTGCGCCAGTATCGCCCCGGCGGCGCATCGGGCGGGTTCTTCGCGTCGAAGACGTTCATGGCGCTGGTTCTCGATTCATCTACGCGAGGAGCGACCGGCGGTGCGCAGGATGGCGTTTGAGGCCGGTTTCGCGGCGGCGAAATGCCGGCCGAGGTCCAGGCTACCCGCAGGCACTAACCGCAAAGCTACTACCCATCGGCCCAGACGACACCTCGGGGGCCCGCAGTAACGTGGCCGAGGTGCCAGTTTTCCCAGCCAGCGGCCGACAACTGCTCGCGCACGCTATCGGCGAAATAGGGACTGACCACCAAGGCCATGCCGATGCCCTGGTTGAACACGCGGTCCATCTCCAGGGGGGCCACGTCGCCCAGCCGGGCCAGCCAACGAAACACGGCCGGCACCGGCCAGCTTTGACGCTGGATCACCGCCCGGGCGCCCTCGGGCAGAATGCGTGCCAGGTTTTCGTGCAGGCCACCCCCGGTGATGTGCGCGATGCCATGCACCACGCTCTTCACTTTGTAGTGATTGAGAATCTGCCGCAGCCCCCGTGCATAAATCCGCGTGGGCACCAGCAGGGCCTGGCCCACCGTTTGCCCCAGTTCGTCGATGTGGTCGTCGATGTTCAAGCCCGCCACCTCGAATACGATTTTGCGCACCAGGCTGAAGCCGTTGGAATGCAACCCGCTCGAGGCAATGCCCAACACCACGTCGCCCGGCACAACTTGCTTACCATCGATCACGCGCTTGCGCTCGACCACGCCGACACAGAAACCGGCCAGGTCGTAGTCACCCGGGGCATAGATGTCGGGCATGATGGCGGTTTCGCCCCCCAACAGCGCGCAGTCGCTTTCGACGCAGCCGGCGGTAACCCCTTCGACAATTTGTTCCAGCAAGTTGGAATCGTCGCGGGCCATGGCCACATAGTCGAGAAAGAACAGCGGCTCGGCCCCGCAGCAC
>CAYSXM010000341.1:0-5416 GCA_964434905.1 uncultured Pirellulales bacterium
TTCAACTGACAAGAACAACCAGACTTCGCCTGGCACACCAAGAGCGCAAAGCAGAGAGGGGCGGCAGAAGCAGCAGCGCTCTACGAGGCTGGGTCGCCAGGTTTCTCAGATGGCACCAGCTTTCCAGAGTCGTAAAGCTGGCGCCACCGCAGCACATGGGGCCGACGCTTGGCCTGTGAATCTTCGGGGCGATAACTCAGGGTCCGCCCCGTCTGGCGTTCTAGATTGCAGAAGGCCAGCACGCGAAACACCTGGTCGTCGTGATCCAGATTGCGGACCAGCTTGCCCCCCTCGACACCGGCCAACTGCTCGGCCGAGTAGCCCCACAGTTGCCGGTAGAGTTCATCGGCCGAGTCCAGGCCCTTGGTCTCCTCCAGCGCGGCGCGCACCGCGGCAGCCGATTCGGGCGAGCGGGCTACCGCCGCCGAGAGCGCTGCGAACTGTTCGGGCCAATAAGAGTGCTGGCGGCTATCGCCCAGCGCTTCAACCACCAGGTTGTACTGGCCCAGCAGCGCCAAAGATCGCAGGGCCAGCGCGCGCACCTCTTCCTTGCGCTGTTGGACCAATTCCTTGAGTCGCAGCACCACCGGGGCGTCTTCAGCCAGCGCCTGTTCCAAGGCATCGGCTGCCTTCTCTTCAATTGGTTTGAGTTGTTCGGCTGAAATCCAGTCGGGAAACGCCTGTGGCACGGCCAAGGCCTCGCAGCCAGATAAGGCGATTCGGCGATGTGCCGGAGCATCAATCCTCTGGGCAGCGGCCTGTTCGGGCTGCCACATCAGCGAGCCGCTCGTGGCGAAACACTCGGCCTGCCAGAGACTGACCTCTTGCTCCGGATTCGATCCGGGGGCGCGCTCGGCATGCACTTCAAAGGCCACTGCCGATTCGGCATCGACAAACGTCAACCGCCCGGCCACATCGCCCAGCACCAAATTCAGTGAAGCGCCCGCCGCACCGACATTCAATAGCACGACGCGCCCAAAAGTCACCACCACGGTCGGCGGCCCAGAACCATCGGCCGATTCCAACCGCACTTGGGTTCCACCTAGCAGCTCCACGCTGACGCCGGCCCCCAGGGACAGCGTGCCGCGAAACGCCGCCGGACAGAGCAAGTCGTCGGCCGCATAAATCACCTGTTGGGCAGCGGCACGGTGCCAATCGGTGGAACCGGCCGGCTTGCGCAACAGAACCTGGTGCCCGGTAACAAATCGGCCGAGCCCGGCGCGCGGCGCCGAGAGACGCTCGGCCAGGTCGCCCGGGGCGCCGGCTTCGGCGGCTTCGGGAGACGCGTCCGCGGGGTTGTCGCGCTCCGCGCCGGGCGTGGCTTCCAGATCGCCGCTTTGCGGCATGATCTCGTCGCCCGGTTCAGCAGCCGCCGCTGCGGGCGTGACAAACTGCGTGGAGTTTTCTGGGGTGGGCCGCAATTCCAGCGATTGATCTAGCGCGTTCGGGGCAGGGGGCGCTTCGTCGTTCGCGTGGTCGGGCTCGGGAGGCAAGGGCAAGGAGTCGTCGGGCTGCGCCAAGGGCTCGGGAGACGCGCGGCCACCAGACACGCCATCGGCCACGTCGGGGTCGCCGCGATCGCCACCTGTCGATGTGGCATCACTGGGGGCGGGGGAACCGGACCGGACGCCTTCGGCAAGATTGCTAGCGGGTCCGGGCGAGACTTCACCGGACAGTTCGCCGCTGGCATCTGGGGCCAGAGTCGTATCGCGCGGCGGCTCGGGCGCAGCGCCCGCGGCAAGGCTCGGAGTCGACGAACTGCCAATCGCCACGGTGGGGGCGGAGGACGGCCGTGCGGCCATCCACACGGTGGCGCCGATCATCATGATCAATACAGCCACGGCGGCCATTTGCCACCAGGCGAACGTTCGTTCGTGCGTGTCGCGCAGATAGCCGGGGACCTCGGGTCGGGCACGTTCAACAATAGGCCGAGGCGCAATCGTCTCGGCGGGAGCGACGATGTATTCCTGTTCGTTTTCGGCGGCCGGGGGCTTGCGAAGGGACAGCTCGTAGATCTGTTGGCGCAGGTGGGGATCGATCTCGGCAGGTTCGCCCAACACGAGCGTGAGAATCTGATGGCACGAGGCTACCTCGGCCAGGTGCATATCCGATTCCAGGCACAGTTTTTCAAATTCGGGAACGCGTTCTGGCGAGAGCGTATTGTCGAGATATTCGGCCACCGTGTTGGGATCGACGCCCATCTGACGCCCACGCAGCCGCGGTGCCTCGAGCCGCATACGGCGCGTCACGTCGCGTACGCGATGCACCACCGTGGAGGCGAATTCGCTTTCTTCGACCTTGCGGCCAATGTCTTCGGCGTCAGAGGGTTCCAGCATGTCGTCCAAATAGGCCAACATGGTTCGCAGGGTCAGACGCATGATGGAGAGTGTCCTCGGGGAACCTAGCACGACGCAAAAACGTGGCACGCGCGGATTGGTCTGCCGAGGGTGTCGCTGGTGCCGGGCCGAGGGTGCCGCCCCGGTTTCGGACTCCTACTGGCTAATAGTGACCTGACACCTTGGGTTTCGTGCAATCCGACTGGAATTTTAACCCCGATCATTTACGAACTTCGCCGCGAGGAGTCGAATGTTTTGCGTCTGCCAGGAAAACCACGATCGGGTGCCACTGGTTTTGCCCAGTGCTCTGGGGCGAATTGGTGAATACGTGAGTCAGGGGCGATTGCGGTTTGACAAGGCAGAAGCGACACGTTTAGTTCCGCGGCGGAACTTTCAGGAATAATTCGGGTGTAGACCCCTCGCTGGTGTAGTAGGTGAAACGTGACCAGCTTGGCCCCCGAGCCAGCAGAGCCAGGGGCCAACCGCCGGTCGAATGCTTCCACGAGCTGCCAGGCAAGCGGCGCAAACAGGGTGGGTGGCAGCGACTGTAGCCGAACCGTGCGTTCCCGTTGCGCTAGCTGGCGGGGCGATCGGAGGCGGCCGGGGCAGTGGAGGGTTTACGCGAACCGCGGCCACGTTTTTTCTTAGGTCCTGCCAACGGCTCGCGGAGCTCGACCTCGACCACGTCGGCCGTGGCCTGCCCCGGCGCAACCCACCGGCCACGGACCTTGATCGGATCGCCGATTGTCGCCCAGGAGATATCTCCAACTTTGATCTTGATGATCGGTTCGGCCACCAGCCGGACGGTGATTTCGGCCTCGCCGGCGTCGACCACTAATTTGCCTTTTTTCAGCGTGCGAATCTGGCCGGACACATCGAAAGGGCCGGTTGTGCTGGTGGGGTTTTCGTTGGTCACGCCGAGCGATGAAGCGTCGCGCGGCGTAAACACCTGCAACTCGGACAATTCGACGGGCGCCGCGCCCGAGGCATCGAGTTCCGAGGAAAAGCGCACGAACAACCCGGCCCGCAAGAAGCCCGGCTCGGCGGTGCCAGTCACAATGACCGAAGTTTTTTGAGGGTCGATGGCCACGAGCGCTGCCTGCTGTTGTGCATCGACTACCTGGAGCACACCCTGGTCGTAACCCGCGATGGTGCCTTCTAGCTCACATGCCACGGGTGCGGCGGGGGGAGGTGCCGGGGGGCGATTGCGTGGCGGCTGAGCGCACAGCACTAGCGACCACAGGGCCACCATGGCGGTGGCAGCAACCGTGAGAACGGAATGCCTTCTATCGGCGGAAGCGGGCCCCAAGAATCGGGGCCGAGCACGCGGCAGGAGACGCTTGGCGAGGAAGGGGAACATGGGCTGGGTTTCCGCGCGATACGATGAAACGATGGTTAGTAACCATCGGGCGAAGCACACGGTCGGTCGCGGTAATCGAGGACTGCTATCTAGGATACCCGGAGTGTCGGCAGGAGGCGAACACGAAGGTCGATGAACGGGCGTTGCCAGCAGCCGAGGGGGTGGTGACAATGACTGTTGCTGACAACTGCACGCCATACCAGGACTTCCGCGCATGTCGATCGCCGACCGCATTACTGTACCCCGCTTCGTAGCGCTCAAAGCGACGGGGCAAAAGATCTCGATGCTCACCGCTTACGATTACTGCATCGCACGGCTAGTCGACGCGGCAGGTGTGGAATGTGTGCTGGTGGGGGATAGCCTGGGCATGGTCGTCCAGGGGCGTGGCAACACACTGGCCGTCACACTCGACCAGTTGATCTACCATGCCGAAATTGTAGGGCGTGCAGTGCAGCGGGCGCTGGTCGTGGTCGATCTGCCTTTTCCGAGCTACCACCTGGGTAAGCATCGGGCGGTAGAGTTGGCAGGACGGGTGCTCAAGGAGACCGAATGCCAGGCGGTCAAGCTCGAGGGAGGAGCCGACCAGGCCGAAGTGATTGCCGCGCTGGTGGGGGCCGGCATTCCGGTGATGGCGCACTGCGGACTGCGGCCGCAGAGTGTGCACGTGCTAGGCGGATATCGCGTGCAGCGGCAAGAAGATCAGCTACTGGCCGACGCGGTGGCCGCGGAACAGGCGGGTGCCTTCGGCGTGGTGCTGGAGTGCATTCCCGAAGCGATCGCCGCGAAGATTACCGCGCGATTGCAGGTGCCTACGATTGGTATCGGCGCGGGGGCTGGGTGCGATGGCCAGGTGCTGGTGACCTATGACTTGCTGGGACTGACTGGCGAGAGGGTGCCGCGGTTCGTGAAGCGCTACGCCGATTTGCAAGCGACGATTGGCGACGCGCTGGCGCGGTATCGTGACGAAGTCCGGCGTGGCGTCTTCCCGGGTCCGGAGAATACGTTCAAGTAAGACCGAGCGTCCTGCGGAAATTTTCCGACAGTTGATCCCGGCGGCCAATCCGTGGCCGAACCCAATGGATCATGACCACTCCTCGTCTCGGCGCCTTGCCGTTGCATTCTTCAACTGGCCGCACTGGCCAGTCGCCAAGGAAGTGAACGCAAGGGCGCGAAGGCGCGAAGGCGCAAAGAGGAGAGGAGCGGGGTGCAATTGTCTGTTTGGCGCTTTGGCGCCATTGCATCTTGGCGTTGCCTTCTTCAATTGGCCGCACTGGCCAGTCGCCAAGGAAGTGAACGCAAGGAAGTGAACGCAAGGGCGCTAACGACAGCCCGAGCCTGTGAGCGGCTACAAGTTCACTCCCCCTTGGGTTGCGGTTCGTGTCCCGCTTCCGATTCGGCCAGCGAGCCCCCACGGGCGACTTCCAGGCGTTTGGCCAGAATCGACGCCGCCACGGCCAGGCCGATCAGCACCACGATCACCACCAGCGAGGCCCAGTCAGGCAAGGGCCACAGTTCGTGATCCCACCACTTCACTGTCATTTTCACGCCGATGAAGACGAGCACGGCTGCCAGCCCGTAGTGCAGATAGCGGAACATGTCCATCACGCCGGCCAGCAGGAAATAGAGTGCCCGCAAGCCGAGGATCGCAAAAATGTTCGAGGTAAATACGATGAACCGATCGCTGGTGATGCCGAAGATCGCCTGTACGCTATCGACGGCG
>CAYSXM010000342.1:0-5411 GCA_964434905.1 uncultured Pirellulales bacterium
GCGGAACAGCGCCGCGCGGGCCTTGAGGTTGGGCCGATCGACCGTCACGTGCCGATCGAAGCGACCTGGCCGCAACAGGGCCGGATCGAGCACGTCCGGCCGATTGGTGGCAGCGATGACAATCACCGATTCGCTGGGGCTGAAGCCGTCCATCTCGCTTAAGATCTGGTTGAGCGTTTGCTCGCGCTCGTCGTGGCCGCCCCCCAAGCCCGCACCGCGCACCCGGCCAACGGCATCGATTTCATCGACAAAGAGAATGCAGGGAGAATTTTCCTTGGCGATGCGGAACATGTCGCGTACGCGGCTAGCCCCCACGCCGACGAACATCTGGATGAATTCGGAACCGTTGATGGAATAGAACGGCACGCCCGCCTCGCCCGCGACGGCCTTGGCCAGCAGGGTTTTGCCAGTTCCCGGCGGACCCATCAGCAACGTACCCTTGGGAATCTTGCCCCCCAATCGCTGAAATTTTTCAGGGTTCCGCAAGAACTCGACCAGTTCTTGCAGATCGTGCTTGACCTCTTCCAAGCCCGCCACGTCGGCAAAAGTAACGCGTTTATCAGATTGCTCGTACCGCTTGGCGGGGCTCTTGCTGAAGCCCCCCAAGATGCCACCCCCGACGAACTGATCCCGGGCCCGGCGCCACATGACCCAGATAATTACCAGCACCACAAACGGCGACAGGATCATCAACAGCGCCAGCGTGTTGGAGCCGTCGTTGGCCACGCGGGCCTCGACACGCACACGCTTTTCCAGCAGAACATCGTCCAGCTTGTCGTTGACCACCGGCGGCAAGATCAACTGGAATTCGGCCTTGAGCTTCGGCGCGGCGCCCGCCTTGACCGGCTGCTTGGGCCGGGGGTCGGCGGGTGCAGCACGAAACTTACCGGTGACCTCGGCCCCGTTGAACTTCACCTCGGCAATGTTGTCGGCCGTCAACTGCTCGCGAAAGAAGTCGTAGCTGATTACCGAGCGGTTGAGTCGTTCGCCCGTGAACAACAGCGCGACCAGCACCAACCCCAGCAGCAGCATCAGCCACAGGCTCGAGGTGCTGAACTTCGGGCGAGACATTCCGGCGACCTTGGCCGGACGCGGAGGGGCACCGTTATCATCCATCGGCGAATTGGTTTTCCAGAGCCAGACGTGCCGGAAGTTCCGCCACGAATGTGAACGGCGGGACGTACACGCGGGAGACGAATCGTAGCCCAAGCGGGTTGCACCACGCAGCCACACCCTCGAACGTGGGGGTCTGGCGGGTCGGCGGCCGACCTTGGATCGGGTATTCTACCGTACTCCGACACCGTTTTCGATGCGCGCCGCTTGGGCGATGCGTGGCCGGGGGGGCAGCCCCTGAAACCATAGCGGGCAGGGGCCAACGCGAAACCAAGGTTCCTAGCCAGGAACCGGGGTTCTCCGGCAGTTTTCTTTCCATGAACACGACCAATCAGCGACGCGGAGCGGCCGCCGTCATTGTGCGGAACCAGCGGTGGCTGGTCATTCGGCGAGCAGAGCGCGTGGTGGCCCCGGGCCGATATTGTTTCCCGGGCGGAGGCCTCGAAGCGGCCGAGACCGAGGCCCAAGCGGTGATTCGCGAGCTGCGCGAGGAATTGCAGGTCGATGTCCAGCCGATCCGCCGACTGTGGACGAGCGTGACCGTGTCGCGGGTGCACTTGGCCTGGTGGCATGCCCGGTTGGCGCCCAGCGTGGAACCCGTGCCGAACCCCGAGGAAGTGGCGTCGCACCACTGGATGTCTTTGGACGAACTGCGGTCGCTGCCCGAATTGTTGGAGAGCAACCGCGAGTTCCTGGCAGCCTGGGATCGCGGCGAGTTCGACTTCGACCCTGCCGGCGAGCACAACGTGTAACAGGCAGCCAGCGCGGGCGGGCCGCGCGGCCCATTGAAGAATTCGACGCGCCTGCTAGCCATACTGTGCCACGGCGCGCCGACCAGGCTCGTCGCGATGCTCCAGGGCGCGCGCCCCCCAGCCGCTAGTGCTAGGGCAGATCTTCGGCGCGATTGAAAACTTCTGGATCGAATGGGTCGAGTTCCGCTGGCGCCGCGTTAGGCTCGGTCGGATTCCCGCGAGAGGCACTAGGCGGCGCGGCCGACGCCGGAGGTTGCAAACGGTGCCACCAGGGGTTGCTCGTCGCAGAGACGCGGTGTGCAGCCGGCGCCGGAGTGGAAACCGACTGCACCCAGGCGGACAGTAGTTGGAACTGTTGTTCTTCCAAGGGCACCAGCCCCGCGCGCCCGTGCGGGCCGGCCACGGCCGTCAGCAGCCGGCTGCTGGCAGGAGATTTCCGATCGACATATTCCACCAGGGCTTGCAGATTGCGCTGGGTAAGTTTGCGCGAAGTGGGTCGGCCCCGGGGGGCGCGTACCAAGCGCGGGGCTCGCCCGGTGGCCGCGCCGTGGCAACTGCCAGTGGCACACGATTTGAGCAGCAGCGGTTGCACCGCATGTACAAACGTCTCGATGCTTGCGGATGACAACCCTTGAAACGCAACCTCGGGCGGCGACTCCGCCGCGACGGGCGACAGCGCCGTGACCGGTTCCACGCCGCGCGCCGCGCGGGGTGCCGCGCGGGGTGCCGCTGGGCGGGCCAAGGTGTTTCCAGCGGGAGCGGCCACTTGGTCGACGCCCGGTGGGTCGGCGAGCGCCAGTTGCCGCGACAACTGCGCGGCGCCGGAATGCTCGGGCGCCTGGGCCAGCGCCGCGGTTAGCTCGCGCGCGGCATACCCCCGCAAGCCATGTCGCAAACACCAGCGCCCCAACCGCAGATGCCCCGCCACATCATCGTCGCGCAAACGCGACCGCTGCACACGATAGGCCCCATCGACATTGTCGCAAGCCGCGTCAACATCGGTCGCGGCTATCCGCAAACGACCCCCCGGCAAGTGCACGACAAAGTGATCGGGTTGGGCTTCGATCTGGCCCGACAGCAGTTCGCCGTTTTCTAAGAGCAGCACGCCGGGCGCTGGCGTGCTGCGGGGTTGCTGCTGCGTGGCTGGACCCTGGGCCAACAGACCACTGCCCCATAGCCAGGCCGGCAGTGCCACGAGCGCGGCGGCAAGTCGTTGTCGTTGGTGGTACATGATGGGTGGCGGAGAGTAGGCAGCGCGACGAACCAGGTCAAGAGATCGCCTCGCGTCTGCGGCGAGTCAGGCAAGCAATATCTCTGGCCGAACACGTCGATGATTGGCCCAGATTGCCCAGCTTGCGACCACGGGCTATTTTGGACGTGTGGCGCGTGATCCGCCCGCGCCGCGTATTGGTGAATACGTGAGTCAGGGGCGATTGCGGTTTGACGCAGCCGACGCGACAACTTCGCATTCGCACCAGATGGCTCATGAATAATTCGGGGTCGATGATGCTTGAGTCGACTGAAATGCTTGAACCAACCGCCACCGATGGCGCCCCGGCCGGCCCCCAATGGTGCGAGCTGGTGGGCGAAGTCGTGGTGCTGGATTTGCGAAGCCCGTTTGTTTGCGTCGGCAAACTGGTCTGCCTGGCAGGTGAATTCTTGGTGTTGGATGCGGCCGACTTGCACGATCTGCGCGACACGTCGACCACGCGCGAACGCTACGTGCGCGATTGCTTTCAACACGGCGTAACTCCCAATCGTCGCCGCGCGTGGGTCAACCTGCGCGAGCTGGTGTCGGTGTCGCGCTTGGCCGACGTGATCGTGGAATAGGTGCCTTCACGCACATGACAGTCGCCCCCGCTCCGAGTCCTAGTTCCCCCCGCCCAGGGGCGAGTTGGCGCGCCAAGCTGTTGCTGCTAGTGGGAAGTCTCACGGTGTTGGCGCTGGCCGCCGAGTTGCTGGTGCGGCTGTGCTTTCCGACCGACCGCCTGGAATATGTCGCCGACGACGAGTTGCTGTGGCGTTTTCGCACATCGCAGACCGGCCGGCACGAATTGCCCGATGGCAGCGCCTCGATCATCGAATCGGTCAATCGCGCAGGGTATCGCGGACCCGAGGAATTCGACGCCGGGGACCCGCGACCGCGAGTGCTGCTGATCGGCGACTCGTACACCTGGGGTTGGGGCGTGGCTGACAAGGAAACCTTGGGCGCGCAACTGGCCCAGCACAGCGCCGATGCCTGGCAGGTGGTGAATGCGGGAACGCCGGGTTGGGGTGTGTTCCAGTTCGCGGCCGCGCTCGAGAGGGCACTTCCTATCGTGCGCCCCCAGGTGGTGCTGGTCACCCTGGTCGAGTGGGACGTGTACCGCCAGCCCTACGACGACCCCCAGGAGCAAGCCCGCGAGCTGGCGCGGAATCGGTGGAAGAACCGCGTGCGGCAAGCCAGCCGGTTGGTCACCGTGTTGGCGCGGATGTGGGAGCGTTTGGGACAGCAGGCACCGGCCGCGGCCGTGGCAAACGAGCAGCCGCACTCCGCCTCGCGGTTCGCACGCTGCTGGGCTCGCGACCGCGCACGACTGACCGCGATGCACCAGGCGTGTACCGCACAAGGCGCCCGGATGCTGGTCGTCGGGTGGCCGCAGGCGACGGAAACGTCGGCCACCTTTCGTCAGGAACTGGCCGCCTGGGCCGCCCAGCGGCAGGTGGCGGTGGTCGATCTGGAGCCTGGCTTGGCCACGGTGCCGCGCGCCGAGCGGACCCTGGCCGATGGCCACCCCAACGCACGCGGCTACCGCTTGGCCGCCGGGGCAGTGTTTCCCAGCGTGGCCGCGGAGATCGCCGCCCGAGTCACTAGCGATGCGCCGTGACTGCAGCATGGTCCGCCAGGATCACACAGAGGGTGCGCCGGCCGATCGAACCTCGCGCCCTGTCGCTGGTTCGTGGCCCGCGTTTCACTTTCACGGGGCATGCGGTACAACAGCGCTTGGAAGTGCGTTGGGTGGTGCCAGGCACCGTGTGCCTGTCCAAAACAGAAGGCGTCTTCGAGCGAGGAGCGTGAATCGCATATGCCGGACCGAGCAGCACCGCTGGTGGGCATCATCATGGGCAGCAAGTCCGACTGGGACGTGATGCGCCATGCCGCAGAAACCCTGACGGAATTCGGCGTTCCACACGAGTGCCGCGTGGTGTCGGCGCACCGCACGCCAGACCGAATGTACCAATATGCTCGCGAGGCGGCGGGCCGTGGGCTGCGGGTGATCGTGGCCGGCGCAGGAGGGGCCGCGCACTTGCCAGGCATGACCGCCGCGATGACCGAGCTACCGGTACTAGGGGTTCCAGTTACAAGCCAGGCGCTGTCCGGCACCGATTCGCTGCTGTCGATCGTGCAGATGCCGGCAGGCGTGCCGGTGGGCACCCTTGCGATCGGTAAGCCAGGGGCGATCAACGCGGCACTGTTGGCAGTTCGCATTCTGGCGCTCGCGCAACCCGAATGGGGCGAGCGCCTGCGTGCCTATGCCGCGCGGCGGGCTGCCGAGGTGCAGCAAC
>CAYSXM010000343.1:0-5411 GCA_964434905.1 uncultured Pirellulales bacterium
CGATTTGACCGCGCCATGGTGGTCCCAGTCGGTGTGGTAAAGCTGCACGAACCGCACGCCGCGCTCGACCAGGCGCCGCGCGAGCAGGCAGTTCGACGCGAACGAGCCGTCGCCGCCGCGGGTGCCGTATAGATCGAGCACGCTGGCCGGCTCCCGGCTGAGATCCATCAGCTCGGGCACGCTGGTCTGCATGCGAAACGCCAGCTCATATTGGCTGATCCGCGTGGCGATCTCCGGGTCGTTCACCACCGCTTGCTGTTCGGCGTTCAGCGCTTGCACCGCGTCAACGACATCGCGTTGGCGCTGTTCGTTGACACCCGCCGGGTTGCCGACATAGAGCACCGGGTCGCCGGCCGCGCGGAACTCGACGCCTTGAAACCGGCTCGGCAAGAAGCCCGAGTGCCATTGCCGCGCGGCGATGGGCTGTTTCTGCCCGTACTTGCCTGTTGAAACCATGACCACGAAGCCGGGCAGGTTCTCGCACTGGCTTCCCAGGCCATACAGTAACCAGGAGCCCATGGCCGGGCGGCCGGCGATCATGGAACCGGTGTTCATGAAGGTGTGTGCGGGGTCGTGGTTGATCGCCTCGGTATGCAACGAGCGAACGATGCACAAATCGTCAGCGCAGCGCCGGCCCAGCTCGCGCCACAAGGAACATAGTTCCTGCCCCGATTGGCCAAAGCGCTGGAACGGATGCTGGGGCGCAAAGCAGTTGAGCCGCGCGCCTTGCAGTTGTGCAATCTGCTGGCCACGCGTGATCGACTCCGGCATCGGTTGACCGTGCAACTCGACCAGCTTGGGCTTGTGGTCAAATGTTTCCAAATGGCTCATGCCGCCGGCCATGTACAGCCAGATCACACGCTCGACGCGCGGCGGGTGATGCAGCCGTTCGAGGACCCCTGGCCAGTGGTCAATCGCCGCGGTCGGTGCGGTGGCGGGGCGACGCGCTTCCGCCCCTCGGCCTTCCGTGCGGGACCACAAATCGCCGAGCGCCAGCGCGCCCAACGACAGGCCGCTTTGCCCCAGGAACGCACGTCGGCCAACCAAGGGGGGAAGTTGCATGGCGGTTGTTGATACCTGTGGTGAGAGAGCCGGCCCGGTGGGTCGCACACCAGACGGCGGGGGCCACTGCTGGCTGGTCGAGCCAGGCCAGGGGTTAGCGTTAATCGCAGGCGAACATCGAGCTGGGCAACACGATTAGTTGCGGGTAATGGTCTCATGTAGGTTCAGCAGCGCGCGGGCCACACTGGTCCACGCGGCCAGTTCGGCCGTATCGATGTCGCTGGGGACCGGCCGCGCGCCGATCTGAATTAGCGCCACCGCCGCACCGGGGTCGCGGCGATACTGGTCGCGATGGCGCTGGACAAGGTCGAGCAACACCGCGCGCTCGGTATCGCGCAGGGGACGCGACAGAACACGCAAATAGGCCAGGTCCAGGCGCGACCCATCGTCGACGGCTTGCCGCAGCAGAAGTTCGGCCAGCGCGCGCGCCGCCTCGACGTAGGTCGGGTCGTTCAACAGCGCCAGCGCCTGCAACGGCGTGTTCGATCTGGGTCGGTCGGCGGTACACTCCTCGCGGCTGGGCGCGTCGAAGGCCGCCAAACTGGGGTGCAGGTACTGCCGCTGCCAGTGGGTGTAGACCCCCCGACGATACAGCGCGTCGCCGGTTGCGTTTTGCCATTCGCGGGCCGGAAAATTCAAGTAGGCCCAGTAGCCGGCCGGCTGATAGGGTTTGACACTGGCGCCGCCAATTTGCTCGACCAACAAATCGCCCGCGCGCAGCGCCGCGTCGCGAACGAATTCGCTTTCCACCCGGAAGCGGTTTTGCCGCGTGAGCCAGCGGTTCTCGGGGTCGAGTTCGGCAACCTGCGCCGATACTTGCGACGATTGCTGGTAGGCTTCAGAGGTAACGATCAGTCGCACCAGTTGCTTGACGTTCCAGCCGCTGTCGATGAATTGCGCCGCCAGCCAGTCGAGCAACTCGGGGTGGCTAGGCCACTCTCCCTGCGCGCCCAAATCGTCCAGCCTTCGTGACAAGCCCACGCCAAAACAAAGCTTCCAAACCCGGTTGACAAACACTCGGGCTGTCAGCGGGTTGTCGGGCGCGACCAACCACTCTGCCAGGTCCAGCCGCGTCAGCCGACGGTCGGTGTGCGCGGGTTGCGGTAAAACGGCCGGCACGCCGGGCAACACTTCTTCACCGCCGTCGTCCATCCAGTTGCCTCGACGCAACACACGAATCGAGCGCGGCGCGACGGCGCTGGTGACCAGCGTGGTGGGAATTTGTTGTTCCAGATTGGTGCGGGCAGCTTCCAGCTTGCTTAGCCGCGACCGAGTTGGAAGCAGCGCCAGCGCGATCGTGCGAAAATACGCGGCCAGGGCCTGGCGCGCGGCCTCGGATCGCTGCTCAACCGGCGTGGCGACGACCGCCTCGATGGCGTCGGGCAGCGGCGCTTGCAGCGCCACCGGTCGTGGCGCGGTGGTCACGGCCAATCGAAAGCGCCCCAGGTTGTGCCGGGGTTGGTTCAGATTCTGCATGACGCGCACGGTCAGCGTTGCGCCAGCGCCACCGGGCAATTCGCCCGCGGTTTCCAACACCGCGTGCTGGGGTTTGCCAATTTGCCCCAGGATGGCCCAACCCCAGGTCGGCCCCTGGGCATCGCCGTCGATCGCCGCGGCGATGGTCCAACGTCCATGCGGGTTGTTCTCGGCCAATGTCGTTTGCTCGTACGACGCGCGGGCTTGAGCAAAGGCCACCGCGTGGGGCGCGCCGCCGCCCGTGGTCTGCACGGTCGCGGTCAATTCGCTTAGCACGAAGTTGCCATTGTCGGCCCGTCCGGGCCCTTGGTGCGGTAACGATTCGTGCGGCAAGACCTCGATTCGAAAGGCCGTGATACCCACGGGTGCGTCGGGCATGACCAGGGAATAGGAATCGGTATCAGGGTTGACCCCACTCGCCAAGACACTGCCGTCTTCGAGCACGGTTAATGTGGCGCCGCCCGCCGAAGTGGCCGTGGCGGGGCGCAGCACGGTCCAGGCCGGGCGTTGCTGTTCCCAGCGCGCTTGGGCGGCGGCAAGGGCGGGGGTGTCGGTGTCGAGCGTCGCTCGCGCGGCGCGGATCTGTTCGTCGAGCGCGGCCAGTTGTTGGGCTTGATCGGGCGTGGGAACGGCCACGCGGGGCCCCCAGTTGTTATCGACGTTGGCACCGCTATACAGACCACGTTCATCGATATCGGCGAAGAACGCCTCGAACCGGTAGAAGTCTCGCG
Organism: uncultured Pirellulales bacterium; assembly: GCA_964434905.1. Lineage (GTDB taxonomy): Bacteria > Planctomycetota > Planctomycetia > Pirellulales > CAYNRE01 > CAYSXM01. The sequence continues at coordinate 3,270 of CAYSXM010000343.1, forward strand.
TCGACAAGGGATCGTATTTGTGGTCGTGGCACTCGGCACAGCCGAGCGTGGTACCCAGCCAGGTACCGCTGGCGTTGCGGACCCGCTCGGCAATGTATTTGGCGAGGTATTCGCGAGGTTGCACGCCCCCTTCGGCCGACATCATTCCCAACCGGTTGTAGCCCGAGGCAATACGCTGTTCGAGCGCCGCCCCAGGCAGCAGGTCGCCGGCCAGTTGTTCGCGTGTGAAAACGTCGAACGGTTTGTTGTCGTTGAACGAGCGAATCACATAGTCGCGGAAGGGAAACACGCTGACGGGTTGATCGCCGTGATAGCCCACGCTGTCGGCATACCGCACCAGGTCTAGCCACCACACCGCCAGGCGTTCGCCAAAATGCGGCGAGGCCAGCAGGCGATCTACTAGGCGCTGGTACGCCTGCGGTTCGTCGTCGGCCAGAAAATGCGCCACCTCTTCCGGGCGCGGCGGCAGGCCCAGCAGGTCCCAACTCAGGCGGCGAATCACCGTCCGGCGATCCGCCGGCGCATTGAACACCGTCCGGCGATCCGCTGGCGCCGCGACTTCGAGTTGAGCGGGCTGCACCGGCAAGTTGGCATCTTGCGCGGCGAACAGGAACGCATCGATGGGGTGCTGTGCCGGGGCGCTCGGGGGAGGCGCCGCGCGCCGTAGCGGGTTAAAAGCCCAGTGCCCTTCCCACGGCGCGCCTTGCTCGATCCAGCGTTTCAACAGCTCTTGATCGCGCGGCGACAACACCTTGCCCGACCCTCGGGGCGGCATGTGTTCGTCCTCGTCGGCAGATTGCAGCCGGCGCCACAGTTCGCTCTGGCCCAACTCTCGCGGCGCCACGATGGGCCCTGTTGTTCCGTTGCCGAACAGGCCTTCGCGAGTGTCCAGGCGGAGTTCGGCCTCGCGCTTGTTTTTGTCTGGCCCATGACAGCGAAAGCAGTTGTCGGCCAGGATCGGGCGTACATCGCGATTGAACTCGATGGTGCGGGGCGCCGCGCGCTCGGGTGGTGCCGCGGCAGCCGGCACGTGGCCAGCCAGGGCCACCCAAGTGGCCAGCAACAACCCAGCCGTATAGCGCGCGCTAGCCATGGTTCGTTGCCTGCCACTGGTCATGGGAATTGAACGCCTCGGCCGTGGGGTCTCGCCCAGCCGGTCTCCGCGGCCGACGCCTGCCCCTGGTGTAAGTTTACGCTCGGGGACCTGCCGTGGGAGAAGGACTTTTGGAGATTTTCGGGCAACTGCACCGGGTGTACGGGCGACATCTGGTAGGCGAAACAGTTGAACCTGAATTATTCATGAGCATTCTGCTGAGGAGCCGAACGTGACGCGTCTCTAGCGTCGAACCGCAATCTGCCCTGACTCACGTATTCACCAATACGCTGCGCGGGCCGATCACGGTTTTCCTGGCAGCCACAACACGTTCGACTCCTCGCGACGAAGTTCGTGAATAATCCGGGGTGGCCTATAGCCGTGCGTCGACGTAGCCGTAGGGCAAGGGCCTGCCTGCTTTCCTTGAGCCTGATCGTGGTTTGATGCCCAACGACCGGCGTGCAAACATTCCGGGCGGCACGTTCTTTTTCACCGTCGTGACGCACCGACAGCGAAGGTTGTGTAGGGCAAAAGCCGGCCCAGCACGGCTGCTGCCCTACACGACGACTGCCCAACGCGGCTTCTAGGGCCGAGCCCTGGCATCTCGATAGGCATGCTGAAAAACTGTTATGATGTCGCCGCGCTGGAGGGCCAACGCCGCGTGTGCGAAAGGGCTCACCGGCCGGCAAACTTCTCGCCGGGGTGTCGCGGCGATGGTGGTGGACAACCGAGGTGCGCGCATGCCTGTCGAACCGTTGGATCTGGGCCGACTGAAAGTGTTCCCACTGGCCCAGCGCCAACACCTGACTCGGGTCGACGAGATCCTGGTCGATCCCGATTCGCAACCTCGTCCCTCGAGCACGACGAACGCGGCGCTGATCGACCAGTGCGCCGCGCAAATTCGCGCCGCCCGGTCACGGCAAGCATCGGTGATGCTGATCTACGGGGCCCACTTGTTGCGTAACGGTGCCGCGCTGATTTTAGAACGGCTGATGGCGCAGGGTTGGATCACGCACCTGGCCACCAACGGAGCCGGCACGATTCACGAT
>CAYSXM010000344.1:0-5403 GCA_964434905.1 uncultured Pirellulales bacterium
AAACCAAAGCCGTTCGACGAAAAGCCGCCTAGATATTTCTGCGGGTCTACTTAGATCGCGACTTCGGCCAAGGGTTGGACCGGTTCGACGGCCGTTCCGCTGTGCAAGAAGACCTGGTCGCGGCCGGCATGTTTCGCGGCATACATGGCCTGGTCGGCGCGGTCCAGCAGATCGTGTTTGTCTTCGCCGTCGGCTGGCGAGGCCACGCCACCGGAAACGGTCAACGCCATGCCGGCGGTGTTCGACTCTCGCACGCTCCGGCGCACGCGATCCGCGAACTGGGATGCGGCCTCGAGTTCGGTTTGGGGCATGACCACCACGAACTCCTCGCCGCCATAGCGGTACACGGCATCGGTCTCTCGACCGCACCCACGCAACAACGTCGCCACGGCCTTGAGCGCCCGATCGCCCGACAGGTGGCCATGGTCGTCGTTGATCTGCTTGAAATGATCGATGTCGAAAATGGCTAGAGAAAAAGGTTGATTGTAGCGATTCCGCAGCGCGAGCAACGTTTCCAACGATTCATCCAGGGCGCGCCGGTTCTGTGTGCCGGTGAGCGGATCGATACGCACGTCGCTAAATGTCATCAGGTGCTGGGTCTGTTGGCGCAATTGATCGTAGGCGTTGGCGAATTCGTTGGCCAACTGCAGCGTGGGTCGCAGGATCTCCTCTGCCTCGGCGCACAGTCGCTGCCACGTTTCACCGCGCTGCTGCGAATCAAGGTCGTTGACGCGGTCCTTGAAGCGGGCCACCAACGCATGATGGCGCGCCACGTGGTTCGATACCGCCTTGGCGATTTGCTCCAGTTGCTGGGCCACGGCCTGGGCACGCTCGATTTCGCGCTGCGCTCGGGCGTTCAGTGTTTGATCCGTCACCCTGGATCGTCGACCGACGATGTAGCCGATCAGGGCTACCAGTGCCAAGGCTGCCGTGACGGGCAATTGAGGCCATGCCGCGAACAATAGCGAGAAATCAGCAACCATCCGAAACCCCTTCTCGAACAGACCGTGAACCGTTGCCGCCTGTCGCACAGGCCAACGGTTGAGGGCCATGGCGGTCTAGGTAGGCAAACAGATCAGTAATTCGAGCGCGAACCAAATCCGCGCAGGCACATTGCGCCCACGACCACCGCGCCCACCAAGATGAAGAACCACTGACGGTCGGTGAAACCGTTGATTTGGGTCAGCGCGGTGCGATACATGTTCCACATGGCATGAATCTCTTACGTTGAGTCGCTATGGGGGGCCAGCAGCCCCTGGTAACCGGCAGCGCGACACGCGTGGCGATTGTTCGCCAATCTGGCTCCCTCTCTGAATCTAGGTCGTAATGATCAACCCAACGAGGATTTGAACCTGTCATTTCGTCCCCATCGCAGGTGCTCTAAGTCGGGCCGGTTGCGCAATCGTTAAAGTCGCGCGAATCGCGCCCAGCAGCCCGGGGAATTCTTCAACGGGGTGCCACGGCGATGCTGTTCGGAAAAACGCCGCCTGCCAGGTTCCGATCGACACAACTGGGTCGCTTGGCGAATCCGCGTGCACGTCAGCGATCGCAACGGCGGCGTGGGGCCAGGGGACTGCACTCTTGTGTTGCCCCGTCCTCAGACGATGACAGGCCTTGGTCCAGGCAGCGAGACACATTCAGCCGATAGGGTCCTGCGCTGGGCACAAACAAGGCTGAACCACCATGCACCTGGCGCTGGCAAATTTCTTAATCGTGGTCGGGGCATTGTTTGTGGTTCTGCTAGTGGCCGACGTGCTCGTGCGGCACCGTCGCCCCGCTGGCCCCCTGGTGGTGCTGCCATTCGAGGGGCTGCACGACCGCGCACTGGGCGATGCGTTGTCGGCACCGGTCAGGACCCCGGTGTTGAACCGGCGCCGCGCGGCGCGTGGCGAGCGAGCCCGCCGTGCGGCGAGTGCGTAGCGGCCGTTGAAGAATTCAACGGACGGTCAGCGCGTCAGGCCCCCGCTCGACGTGGCAACCTTGCGCGGGGTGCTACCAGTCCCAGGCCGATGCCAATAGCTCATCGACCGCGTCGATCTGGCCGTCTCCGTTCAAATCCCAATTCCATTCGATGGGCGTCGGGTCGTCGAGCACCAGGTCGGGCAGCAATTGGTCGACCGCCGGGGCCAAGTAGGTCAAGCTGCCTGGGCCGGAATAGCCTGGCGCGCTGACCATGCCGCCGGGTTCGGGCGTGCCGGATGAGGTTGGGCTACTGGCAGCCGGCGGAGCCAATCGCAGTGCCGCGGCGGCGCCACCGCCACCAGAGAGCGTGGCCGTTTTGCTGGCGGTGGAAACATTGCCCGCCAGATCGGTGGCGGTGACCCCCAGGCTATTTGCACCGGAGAACAGCGGCACATTGTCGAATTGGAATTGGCCCAAACCGTTGGCTTGCACGGTGGTGCCGGTGCGGTCGAGCGTGACGAACACGTTGGGGTCGGTGAGCCCCACCAGCATGACCGGTTGCGAGGTGACCACGCCGCCCGCGTCGGCCCCCACCACGTTGAAATTGGGGGTTGCCGGAGGAGTCGAGTCGAACGTGAATGTAATGGCCTGCGTGCGCACCTGGCTGTTGTTGTCGGTGGCGGACAGGGTCAGGGTATAGGTGCCGTTATTGAACACGCCGCTTCCTTGGGTGAAGCGAATCATGGTCAACGTGCCGAGATCGATCTCGAACTGACCATTCGGCTGCCGCACGCCCAAGGCCAACAGATCGACGGGGTCGGCGCCCACCGGGGCGTCGGCAAAGGTGGCCGTGAACGCGGTGACCGTGCCGTCGTCGGTGACACTGCCCACGATGTCCGGCTCGCTCGAAATGCGATCGCTGTTGCTACTGCCCGTGTCGGTCTTCAGTTGCGAGGTAATCAGTGGGGCACCGCCGGCGGCCACCACCTCGATGCTCACGGCGCGCGTGGCATTCAAACTGGGCGAGCCGTTGTCGGTGACGCGCACCATGACCTCGAACGTGCCAACGTTGGGGGGCGTCCAATTGAACGCGCCAGTGCTGGAGTTGATGGTTGCGGTGGCCAGATCGCCGGTGTTATTAACCAGGCTATAGGTCAACGTGTTGGCGGGCACGTCGGTATCGTTGCCCTGGGCCGTAAAGCCCATCGGCACGCCTACCACCGCTTGTTGCGCCACTATGCTGGGCAAGGTAGGCGCCTCGTTCACCTCGTTCACCGACACATTGAACGTTCGCGTGGCGGTGCCGTTGTCGCTGGCGGTGACACGCACCGTGAACGCAACCTGCGTGCCGCCGTGTTGTTCCGAGGGAAGCCAGCTCAGATTGCCCGACGAACTGACAATCGCCCCGTCGGGGCCGGAAACCAGGGAGAATACCAGCGGCAGGCTGTCAGGATCGCTGCCGGTTAGTTGCAACGAGAACGATTGTTTTTCGTTGGCCGCCGGCGGGGTGACCGGGTCGATGGTGGGCTCGGTCTGCACCGAATTGACCGTGATCGTAAAGGTTTGCACGGCCGACGTATCGACCCCACCGTTGGCTGTGCCGCCGGTGTCCATCAGCCGTACGCTGACCAGGGCCGAACCGCTGGCAGCGGCGGCCGGGGTATAGGAGAGCGTGCCATCGCCCGATACGGCCGGCGCGACCGTGAACAGCGCCGCGTTGTCGTTCGAGAGCAGGAAACTGGGCACCTGCGCCGCTTCGTTGGTCGGTCCCACGGAAATGCCCGTCGCCCACGCGGGCACGCTCTGCGCCCCGGCGGTCTGATTGACCGTTTGATTGGCCCCCTTGGTAAAACTAGGAACGTCGTTCACTTCGTTGATGGTGATGGTGAATGTTTCGGCCACCGAGGCGTCGAGACCGCCATTGTCCTGACCTCCGTTGTCCATCAGCACCACGCTGACGATGGTGGAACCAAAGGCGTTGGCCGCCGGGGTAAACGTGAGCGTTCCATTGGGGGCCACGGCGGGAATCACGCTGAACAGCGTTTCATCCGTGGTCGTCACCAGGAACGATAGCACCTGACCCGTCTCGTCGGCCGGCCCGCGAACGATGGCAGTTGCCCAGCCGGCAACGGTTTGCGCCGCGGCGTCTTCGGCGACGGTTTGATCGGCACCCTTGGTGAAGCTGGGAGGGTCGTTCACCGCGTTGATGGTAATGGTAAAGGTCTGCACGGCCGAGTTGTCGATCCCGCCGTTGGCGGTGCCGCCATTGTCCACGAGCCGTAAAGTCACGGTCGCCGTGCCGCTGACATCGAGTCGGGGGATGTAGGTCAGAATGCCGTTAGCGGCCACTTGGGGTTGGGTGCCGAACAGCGAGTTATTGTCGTTCGAGACCTCGAAATTCAAAACCTGCGATGTCTCGTCGGCCGGGCCGGGCGAAATGTTCGTGGCCCAACCGGGAATGACCCGCGCGCCGGCATCCTCGTCAATGATCTGGTCGGCGCCTTTGGTAAAGCTAGGAGCGTCGTTGACGGAGTTGATGGTGATGGTGAACGACCGCGTGGATTGGTCGATACCACCACGTTCGACGCCACCGCCGTCGGAGAGTACGACGTTGACCACGGTGCTGCCCACGGCATCGGCGGCCGGGGTGAACGTCAGCGTGCCGGTGGCGTCGATGGCCGGCTGGACGGCAAACAGGGTCGTGTTGACTGCGGTCACTGCCGAGGTCACCATCTGGGCCGCCTCGTCGGCGGGCCCGGCCGAGATCATGGTCAGAAAACCGCTCACGCTTTGCAGACCGGCATCTTCGGCGACCGCCTGATCGCCCAACAATTGTGCGGTCGGGGGGTCGTTCACCGACTGCACCGTAATCGAGAAGGTACGATCTGCAGACGCGTCCACTCCGCCGTTGGCGGTACCACCGTTGTCGGTCAGACGCACCGTAACCGTTGCCTGGCCGTTGGCGTTGGGCGCGGGTGTGAAAGTCAGCGTGCCATCGACGGCGATGGCCGGCTGCGCCGAGAACAGCGAGACGTTGTTATTGTCGACCACGAACGACACGCTCTGCGCCGCTTCGGCGGGGCCGGCAGAAATGGCCGTGGCCCAGCCGGCCTCGGATTGTGCGCCGGCATCTTCGTTCACTGTTTGGTCGGCACCCTGGGTGAAGCTCGGAGCGTCGTTCACGCCGGTGATCGTGATCATCAGCGTCACCGGGTCCGACTTGTCGTTGCCGCCGTTGAGCGCGCCGCCGTTGTCGACTGCGCGAATCTCGACCAACGCGACGCCAAACGCATGAGGCGCCAGCGTAAAGATCAATGTTCCGTCGGCCTCGACTCGCGGTGCGACCGAGAAGAACTCCATGTGGTCGACCGACGCCAGGAACACCACCTCCTGGCTTGCCTCGTCGGCGGGCCCCGGCAAGATGGTGGTTGCCCATCCGGAAATGCTGTGGACGCCTGAGTCCTCGAGCACGGTTTGATCGGCACCCTGGGTGAAGCTGGG